>CAYSVQ010000126.1:0-5656 GCA_964434565.1 uncultured Flavobacteriaceae bacterium
ACATTTCAACAGGAAAAATACCAACTATTCATGGACCTGCATTTCGGGTGGGCAAACTGTTACCCACAACGCTGACGGGTCTATTGTTTTCTACGTCATAGATAGGGGAGAATCCCGTTTTTTTGAATTCAGGAACAAGAATCATATCAGCGATGTGGAGAATACGGGCAAGAATATCCTTGTTATCCATATCCTGGAATACAAGCAGGAGCCAATCGCCTGAACTTCCCGTTGAACCAGTGGTTAATCCTTTTGGTGCGAATTACAGGAAGGCAGCCTGCCGGCGAACCAGAAGCAGGGCACCGGCGGTGAGAAGTAACAGGAACCCAAAACTATAGGTAAGCCCCATATATTCTGCCATCCAACCGATGACCACCGGACCGATCAGGAAGCCAAAATATCCGAAAGTAGCCACTGAGGCAAGCCCTTTTGCGGGAGACACGTCATTTTTCCTGGAAGCCTGACTAAACAATATAGGGACCACGCTGCTGTATCCAAGGCCAATAAGTCCAAACCCAAGGAGGGCCAGGCCCAGGGAATGCAGGAAAAGCAGGCCAAGCCCTACAAGGGCCAGCATCAGGCCGAAAGTCACCACCCTGCCGGAGCCGAATTTCTCTATCAGGTAATCGCCGTTAAACCTGCCAAGGGTCATCATGGCCGAAAACACGGCAAAGCCAAAACCGGCAAGGGCTGGACCACTGCTAAGGGTGCTCGTCATATAAACAGTACTCCAGTCGGCAATTGCCCCTTCCCCCAGCATTATACAAAATGCAATGACGGCCAGGCCAATAAGCGATTTTCCCGGGAGGGCGAACAAGGCCTTTTCCCCGGAAGATAGTTTATCGCGTACCATTTCTATCCTGGGGTATATAAGGAACAGGACCACCACGGCCACGGCCACAAAGGTAAAAAGCATCTGCTTTACCGGATCGAGTTGCAGGCCGGCAAGTATTCCTCCTATGACCCCGCCAACGATTCCTCCAAGGCTGAAAAAGCCGTGGCTGGTGCTCATAATCTTTACCTTGCTTTCCTTTTCGATAGCATTGGCTGTTGAATTAATGGAAATATCAACCCAGCCCATAGTAAATCCAAGCCCGAAAAGTGCCGCACAGAGGGTGGTAAAGTTAAAGGCAGCCATGGGGGTGATAATCAGAGCGGCATAGAATAACAGGGAAAGTACGGCAGACCGCCCCTCCCCAAGCATACGGATCACCTGTGAACTTAGCAGCATGGAACAAATTGCGCCCGCTGGGGTAAAGAACAAGGCGGTACCAAGGTCCCCGTCGGAAAGACCCAATTGGCCCTTCACTTCCGGTATCCTGGTGATCCAGAAGGCGAACAGCACACTTAATAGCATAAAGCAAAGGCCAATGGCCATATGCAAGGGTTCTGATAAGTAGGATTTCAATTTTTTAAACATGGGGTATGTTTTTTGTGCAAAGTTAGGCCGCCTTTCAGGTGGTTCCATCAGCTATATTCTCCAGATTATGTGTTTTTTTACCATAAATAACATGCTAAGTTTATTTTAATGTTAAAATGGCATATATATACAAAATAAGGCTGAAGGATACGCCTAACCCCGATTTGGCAGGGGAAACCGAAAGCCAATGACCTGCGGTTGCCGGATGTATAAAAAAAGTGCGCCACTCATTGGTTGCTTCTGACGGCAGGGTTTCTATATAGTGCGGGGAATAATGCGCATGGAGGTTTAGAGCTGTCCATCCAGAATTTCTCCGGCTCTTCTTATGGCATCGTCAATATTGATATGAATATTTTTTACCCCTATGAGCGTGTAAAGGTTGCCTTTTGAAAGCTCGGATGTTACTTCTGGTTTAGCTCCGGAAATAATGATGGCCGTCCCCTTGGCCTGCAACTGGCGGCATATTTCCTTAAGACGATTGATTCCCGTGGCATCAATAAAGGGTACGTGCCTCATTCTCAGGATAAGTATTCTGGGTTGATGGTTCAGGTCTGTAAGCACCTCCTGAAATTTCTGAGAAGCGCCAAAAAATAAAGGACCGTTTATTTCATAAAGGAGTACATCTTTGGGTAATTCGGGTAATTCTTCTTCAAAAAGGGTGTCAGCTCGTTCGTCATTCGTATTGAAAATATTGACGGCATTCTGGATGGAAGTTGCTTCGCTCATGCGCTTCATGAAGATAAAACTGGAAAGGATCATCCCTATTTCGATAGCGAGGATCAAATCGAAAAAGACTGTAAGAAAGAAGGTGGTAAGCAGCACGATGATATCCATGCGGTTGCTTTTCAGCAGTGCCACAAAATGGTGCCATTCTCCCATATGCCAGGCGACCACCACCAGAATGCCGGCAAGACAAGAAAGCGGGATGAGCTTGGCAACCGGAGCAAATAGCAGCATGATAAGCAGCAAGACTATGGCGTGAACCATGCCGGCCACAGGAGTTCGTCCTCCGTTTTTAATGTTGGTCGCTGTCCGTGCAATGGCGCCTGTAGCCGGAATGCCGCCAAAAAGGCCTGAAAAAATATTGGCTGCCCCCTGGGCTACCAATTCCATGTTGGAGCGGTGGCGGCCGCCCATCATCCCGTCGGCAACAACTGCCGAGAGCAGGGATTCTATACTGCCGAGAAGGGCAATGGCAATTGCCGGTTGAATAAGTTCTTTTATGATATTGAAATCTATATGGGGGAATGCGGGAACTGAGATACTGTTCGGAATTTCACCGAACTTGCTTTCTATTGTTTCCACGGGAATTTCAAAAAAATAAACTGCCAGCGTGCTCAACAAGATGGCAACTATGGATCCCGGGATTTTCTTAGACACTCTGTGAAAATTGAGGGCGATGATCACCGTACCCAGGGCAATGGCAACAGCAGCCCAGTTTATTTTATTAAAGTTAATCGCATAGGACATCCACTTCTCTATAAAATCTGCCGGGACTTCGCCCATGCTCAACCCGAAAAAATCCTTCATCTGTGAAGAAAAGATAATGATGGCAATACCACTTGTAAACCCAACGATCAAGGGATAGGGGATAAATTTCAGGTAATTTCCGAGGCGTGCCAGGCCAAAACCGATGATAATGAAACCCGCCATAAAGGTCGCAATGGTAAGTCCGCCTATCCCGTGTTCCTGTACGATCCCGTAAACAATTATGATAAAGGCACCCGTAGGACCCCCAATCTGGACCCGACTTCCGCCCAGTAGCGAAATGGCAAGGCCGGCGACTACCGCGGTAATCAAACCTTTCTCAGGCGAAACCCCGGACGCGATGGCAAAGGCTATGGCAAGGGGGAGGGCTACAATCCCTACGATAATCCCGGCTAAAATGTCTTTGGTGAGTTGTTTTTTGGTAAGACCTGCCTTTAACAGGCTGAAGAACTTGGGTGTGAATTCGTGCATCTTCATGTTATAAATGACGGTCACCTGTGAAGTAACGACTTGTTTCCTGCGCAGTCACGATATGAGCTACCTTAAGCCCCCGAGGGTTGTTTAAAAGCGCGGGTTTGCAAATCATTCCTGCCAGCATATTTGTATAATGAAAGGTACTTCAATTTCGGGACTGTCTTATAGGTGCATGGCACGAAATTTTCAGCATGCAAACTTAATTGAATTTCGGGCGGTTAGATTCTGGCAAACAAAAGAGACGGCCATTTGCCGTCCCTTTTTTAAATGTACTCCTGAAAGTCTGCTGAGGTTATGAAGCATTGCTTCGGAGGAAATTTTTTTAACTGATTCGATGCCGTTCTCCATTGCCGGGTTGACAAGGTGAAAAGGGGGCAGAAGTTTTGCTAAAATGCGTGCATCCGGAGTTTCCATTAAATGCCAAGGTTTTGCCTGACTTAGATAGGTTGAAAATTAAATAGCATTAATTTTCGACTAGCAGTAACAAATCTGCGGCAGGCCTGTAATGTTCCCAATGGTTTGTTCAATACGCTTTTAGCTGTACGCTTTGCGTCCACGTCGATCTTTCGGCGATAATACATAGCATCTATCTTACCAGGCAACTGAGCCTAAAACACAAATTAACAATGCAATAATAATCGGGAAGGCAATAAACCCCCGTAAACATTACCGTTTCGGGGTTTCTTGGTGGCACCTCCAGGATTAACTTCCCCTAAAGGAAGCTACGCTTTCCATTAGGGTCGTTGTGCCTTTGGAACCTCGCCTGAAAATGCCAAACCACGCTGCCTGCGGCAGCTTGTTTTTTGTTTCCTCCGGTCGTTAGGAAGCAAGCTTCCCACGCCTTCCGGAAATAAAAAACCCGCTCCTTACGGAGCGGGTTTGGCGCTTTAAGTGGTACCTCCAGTAATTGAACCTTTTATTTTTAAATTTCATTTAAAATAATATATATCGTTGGTATAGCCTGTTATGTCGAGGTTTATTAAATTTGTTTATGGTTGGAAACTATAAGCAACCATAATACAAACGTTAACGATTACGTTAACATAATAGTTAACATCATGGCAACAATCACCTCCACCTTCTATTTGCGTAAATCAAAAGACAGCGAAGCGTTAATCATGTTCCAATGCCATTTCAAGCATGAGGAAAAGCGCTTTTATTATTCCACCGGGGAAAAGATATACCCTAAACTGTGGGACTTAAAAAACCGCAAGCCCTTATCCAGAGGGCCTAACAAGTCACCCAAGGCTAGCTCTATACAAGTTCAGCTTAATAGGTACACAGAAAAATTTGAGCAATTACAGGCGCGCTGCAAATTGTATGGCGAGGACTTTAACTCACATTTGCTAAGGGATGCTTTCGACAAAGAATTCAAAAAGACCCCTGCTGGACAAAACCTATTCTTTAAGGCTTATGATGAATTTATGGAGGACAAACAAAAACTTGGCAGGTGGTCTGCTAATACAGTGAAGCGGTATTTGAATGTCCGGAACATCCTTGAAGAATTTGAACTGGAGAAGAACTATAAACTGACGTTTAAAGCTATTAAAGACAAATTTTATATTGAGTTTACTGACTACTGTATGAATATGCGAAAACATGGCACCAATACCTATAGGCGCAACCTTGGGTTAATAAAAACATTTATGCTATGGGCACTGGATAAGGGCTATACCTACCAAGAGGACTTTAAAAGCTTTGAACGTCCTAAACCGGTCTTTACAAAAAAACTTGCTCTAAAAGCTGAGGATTTAGCTAAAATTATGGAGCACCATTTTGATGTGCCCAGGTTAGAGCGTGCCCGTGATGTTTTTGTATTTGCATGCTCTACGGGTCTGCGTTTTGGTGAATTAAAATATGTGGGCAAGCATAATGTTATTGATGGCAGTATTGAACTAAAGGAAGAAAAGAATGGTAATAAAATTACACGACGGATACCTCTTAATAATCTTTCCCGCCTTATACTTAAAAAGTACGATTATAACCTTCCAATAATTGCCAACCAGAAGCAAAATCAGTACATTAAGGAAGTTTTTGAACAGGCTGGTTACGACCAAGTGGTAGAAAAAACTATTGTGAAAGGGAGTAATACTGTGCGAGAGAAACTGCCTTTATTTCAGCTTATTTCAACACACACAGCCAGACGTACTTTCATTACCATGATGAAGCGTAAAGGAAAGAGTGATAAGCTTATTGCAGAGATTACAGGACACACAGACCTTTCTACCCTTAATTTGTATTACCAGGTGGATGATGAGGCCACACGGGAAGCTG
>CAYSVQ010000127.1:0-12765 GCA_964434565.1 uncultured Flavobacteriaceae bacterium
GACTGTGATAGGAGAATTTATTTGCCCCATTTTGCTGATAATTGGTTACAAGACCAGATGGGCAGCGGTGCCGCCTGCCATAGTAATGATTGTTGCAGGCTTTATTGTTCACGCTTCGGACCCTTTTAATGTAAAAGAAAAAGCATTCCTTTTCCTTTCTTTTTTCATTGTAATAATGCTGTTGGGACCAGGGCGTTACAGCATCGATAAGAAATAGGTTACAAAATTTTCACCAGAAGTTCCTTGTGCAGGTCGGCATGCGAAATATTGCCTGCCCCGACCCCTTTGCCTTTAAGGTCCAGCTCACGAAGCTCACTTATGATCTGGCTTACCTTTTTCATTGGGTAGTTCCTTGCAGCGGTTTGGTATTCCGACACAAAATAACGGTTAATATGAAGGGCGCCTGCCACATTGCCAGGAGAATGGTCGGTCAGCCCGTGATATTGCAGCAGTTGCGTAAAGAAATTGTGGAGCAGCGTAACAGTTACCACAAAGGGATTCTCTTTTGGGTTCTCTGAAAAATAGTGGACAATCCGTGCGGCTTTCCGTATATTCCTCTCACCGATTGCTTTTTTCAATTCAAAATTATTGTAATCCTTACTGATCCCAATATGTTCCTCTATATCTGCAGGACTAATTTCTGTAGCCGCTGGAAGTATTAGCAGCAGTTTATCCATTTCATTGCTGATACGACTAAGGTCTGTCCCCAGATATTCTACCAGTAAAAGGGCAGCCTTATGAGAAATGGAATACCCCTTTCCCTTGAGAAGGGTCCGTATCCATTCGGAAACCTGATTTTCATATAATTTCTTGCTTTCAAAAACCACGGCATGTTTACGCAATACTTTGTGCAGTTTTTTTCGCTTATCCAGTTTTTTGTACTTATAACATAGTACAAGGACCGTGGAAAGCTGTGGATTATCAGCATAGGAGCTAAGATCTTCTATAGTTCGTGAAAGGTGCTGGGCTTCCTTCACGATTACCACCTGGCGCTCTGCCATCATGGGGTACCTTTTTGCAATTGCCAGGATGTCATCCAAAGCGGTATCCTTTCCGTAAAGAACCATCTGGTTAAACCCCTTTTCTTCATCGGTGAGGATGGCATCCCCGATGAATTCGGCAAGTTTATCAATAAAGTAAGGCTCCTCCCCCATCAGGAAATAAATCGGGCGGATAGTACCCTCCCTGATGTCTGATACAATTTGTTTAACTTCGTCCATCCAAAAAAAAGTAGCAATTTTGCCCTATGCAGGACCTGAATTTTCCGGGCTATGAATTCCGTTTCAAAAATAGCGAAAATGCGCTCCACATCTTCGACCCTATCCGTAAAAAGTTTGTGATCCTGCAGCCCGAAGAATGGGTAAGGCAGCATGTCCTGCAATTTCTTTTGCAGGATAAACACTATCCGAAGAGTCATATCAGTATTGAAAAACTTCTCAAGGTAAACCAGATGAGCAGGCGCTATGACCTTGTGGTATTCCGGCCCGACGGTTCCATAGCCATCCTGGTGGAGTGCAAGGCCCCTACCCAGGCCATAACCCAGGCCACCTTTGATCAGATCGCCAGGTATAATTTGCAGATGCATGCAGACTACCTCATGGTAACCAATGGGCACGATCACTTTTACTGCCGCATGGATTTTGAAAATAAACAGTACGAATTTCTAAGGGAACTGCCCTCCTATGGAGGTTCATAGCTCCATTGCAGGCCTGTCCGGACGCCATTAAACCAAGTTGGGTATTGGTTCACGGGAATTGAAATCTGTTTTAAAATATTTCTTTACTTTGTCAGCTTTTAACAAAACCCTTGTTAGGGCCGTTAAATAAACGGCCAGACTCCATGACGAAATTTGCGATCATCATACTGAATTGGAACGGGGAAGCCCTGTTGGAACGTTATCTGGGTTCCGTAGTTGCCCATTCGGAGGATGCCACTATTTATGTGGCAGACAATGCCTCCACGGATGGGTCGGTAGCCTTTGTACAAAAGAATTACCCTTCCGTTCGCATTATTCGGAACACATTCAACGGGGGTTTTGCCAGGGGATATAATGATTCCCTGAAACACGTAGACGCGGATGTTTTCTGCCTTCTGAATTCCGATGTTGAAGTAGTTGGGGAATGGCTGGAACCTGTGCGTATGCTTATGGCCGATCGCCCGGATGTTACAATTGTGCAACCTAAGATCCTCGACTTACTTAACAGGGACCGCTTCGAATATGCCGGGGCTGCCGGGGGTTATCTCGACCGCCTGGGATACCCCTTCTGCAGGGGAAGGATTTTCCAGGCCCTCGAAACAGACCGGGGCCAATACGACGATATCAGGGAAATATTCTGGGCCACAGGGGCATGCATGTTTGTTCGGGCACAGGTATTTTGGGAGCTTGGAGGTTTTGATGAGCATTATTTTGCACATCAGGAGGAAATAGATTTTTGCTGGCGGGCACAAAACAGAGGCTATAAGGTATTCTATACCGGCCATTCCGCCATTTATCATCTGGGTGGATCTACCCTGAGTAATATGAACCCAAAAAAAACTTTTTTAAATTTCAGGAATTCCCTTTACTCCATCACTAAAAACCTGCCCGGTAAGCGATTTTTTGCGGTCATCCTCATCCGTTTAATGCTTGATTTCGTTGCCGCCACCCGCTTTGTCTATCAGGGTAAATGGCGGCATAGCCTGGCCATTTTCAAGGCTCATATCAGTTACTACAGAAATTTTTACCAAATGTACGCTACGCGAAAAAACGCTATCTTTACAAGAAAGTACTATATTACGACGTCCATTGTATGGTCGCATTTCGTACATCAGGTAAGGAATTTTAACGATTTAATAAAAGATTAACGAAGGTACCCTAAAGGAACTTTGTTAAATCTATAATTTTGACCCGATTTATAAACCAAAATCAAATAACAACAATTAATTATTAAGCCCGATTATGAAAAAAATCATCTTAGGTGTATTGGGATTGACACTTCTTTTATCATCTTGTGTATCCCAGAAAAAATACGCCGATCTTGAATCAAAACAAAAAGAAACCCAGGACCTCCTAAATTCAGCCACTGTAAAACTGAATACCTGCCTGGAAGAAAAAGCAACTGCAACTTCAAAAATGCAAACCCTTGAAGACCAGGTGGCCTTTCTTAAGGCCAATAACCAGGAACTCATCAATAATATGGGGAACCTGACTACCCTTACAACAAAAGGGGCCGAAAACCTTGAAAAATCCCTTGAAAGCCTTCAGGAAAAGGATCTCACCATCCGTAAATTACAGGACGCGATAACCAGAAGGGATTCGGTTAACCTTTCCCTTGTACAGAGCCTGAAAGGCGTTCTGGGTAACCTGGACGATGAAGATATAGAAATCAGCGTGGAAAAAGGTGTGGTTTTTGTTTCGATTTCAGATAAACTATTGTTCAGCAGCGGAAGTTACAATGTAACCAATGAGGCCAAACAGGTTCTTGGCAAAGTAGCACAGGTGGTTAACAACAAGCCTGACTTTGAATTCATGGTAGAAGGACATACTGATAATGTTCCTTACCAAAGCGGTGTTTTGTTAGACAACTGGGACCTTAGCGTAAAAAGAGCTACTTCCATTGTACGGATCCTGCAGAACGATTTTGGGGTGGAGCCTGCGCGGATGACAGCAGCCGGAAGAAGTCATTATATTCCCCTGATGCCTCATGATTCTGCGCCCAACCGTTCCAAAAACCGTCGTACCCGGATCGTGGTACTTCCCAAACTGGATCAGTTTTACAGCATGATCGAAGAAGGAATGAAAGATCCTGCAATAAACTAGGGTCCTAGGAAATGCTTTTGCTGTCATTATCCGGCAGTAGATTGAAATCATTAAATAACCACGACTGAATTACAAATTAGTCGTGGTTTTTTTTACTTATGAGGTGTACAAGCAATGAAAGTATGATTATACCTAACTTTGTTGTAGGGGGTAGTGGCTAAAAATATACCATGCCAAGTACCATGAGATATAGAAGCCTGAAAATGATCGGATTAAAAACATTAGAAAGCATACTAATTAATAGATCAAATCGTTGTTGACATATGAGAATTTTACTGGCATCCCTTTCCTTGTTGATTTTAACTGCCTGCAGTACCCTTGGCATCGGCTCCCGTGAAGGAGAGAAACCAAATGGCTTGTCGGTTGCAGGATCCTTCGAAAAAGTATTGGGAGATAAAGTGATTTCGCAGAAAGGCCTTTTCAACGTTCACCAGTCTGGTAATTCCTATTATTTCGAAATCCCCGATTCTCTTCTTAACCGGGACATCCTGGTTGTCACCAGATTTATAAAAACCCCGGCTGGGGCAGGCAGTTACGGAGGGGAAGAAATAGGTGATAAAACCATCTTCTGGGAGAAGGGCCCACATAACAACCTGTTTCTGCGTATTTCGACCCTGGTAAGTCAGGCCAATGAAACGGATGCCATTGCAGAGGCCGTAAACAGTGCGAGTGTAACGCCTATCCTGGAAGCATTTGATATTAAAGCCAGAGATGAAGAAACCCTGACATCGCTGATAGAGGTCACGGATTTTATCAACAGTGAGAACCCTTTACTGGCCCTGAGCGGACGGCAAAAAGATACGTATAAACTTACCTCCCTGGAAAAGGACAAGTCTTATATCAAGAAAATTTCCACCTTTCCTATCAATACGGAAATCCGGACGGTTAAAACCTACCAGGCTAAACAATCGGCCGATACCAGGGAAAGCCTGCCCGCCATTGTACTTTCGGGCGTGGTTACCATGGAGATCAATAATTCTTTCATCCTGCTGCCCGGTGAGCCAATGAAAAAGAGGCCATATGATGCCAGGGTGGGGTATTTTGCCAGTTCATACCTTGAATTTGGCGATTCGCAGCAACGCGTAGACAGGAATGTTTATATTCACAGATGGCGACTGGAACCCAAACCGGAGGATTACGCAAAATGGGAGGCAGGGGAATTAGTAGAACCGAAAAAGCCGATAATCTTTTATCTGGATCCGGCTACCCCGGAAGCCTGGCGCCCATACCTGATCCAGGGGATAAATGACTGGCAACATGCGTTTGAACAGGCAGGTTTTAAAAATGCCATTGTAGGCAAGGAATGGCCAAAGAATGCTGACGATATGAGTCTGGAGGATGCCAGGTTCTCGGTTCTGCGGTATTTCGCCTCCCCCGCACAAAATGCCTATGGCCCGAATATTACAGATCCCAGGAGCGGCGAAATACTTGAAAGCCATATCGGATGGTACCATAACCTGCTTAACCTGCTCCATCATTGGTATATGATACAGGCGGGGGCCGTTGATGAACGCGCGAGGAAGATGCATTTTGATACGGAACTTATGGGACAGCTTGTTCGCTTTGCCTGTGCACATGAAGTGGGGCATACTCTCGGATTACGACACAATATGGGCGCAAGTTACTCAACCCCTGTGGAAAAACTCAGGGATGCGGAATGGCTCAGCAAAAATGGTCATACAAGTTCCATTATGGATTATGCCCGTTTTAATTATGTTGCCCAGCCCGAAGACAGCGTTGGCGTGGAGAACCTGATGCCCCGGATTGGCGATTATGACAAATGGGCAATTCAGTGGGGTTATGCGCCACTTCCCGCCCAGCTCCAGCCAGGTGAAGAAAAGGAATACCTGAACCAGATGATCATAGACAGTGTTGGCCGTAATCCCAGATTATGGTTCGGGGGCGAAGGCCGTGATTTTGACCCGAGGTCGCAAAGGGAGGATCTGGGCAACAATTCCATGTTGGCCAGTAGCTATGGTATCATCAACCTGCAACGGATTATCCCCTATTTAACGCAGTGGACCAGGGAGAACGGCAGCGACGATTACTCCAACCTCGATGAAATCTATAAATTGCTGGTATCCCAATATGAGAACTACCTCTTCCATGTAACCAAGAATATAGGGGGGATTTATGAGACTCCCAGGAGTATGGCCGAGAAAGGGGAAGTATATCTACCCGTCCCCCAGAAGCTGCAGAAGGAAGCCCTTGTTTTCCTTGATAATCATATTCTCGAAGAACCGGACTGGCTGCTTACCAATCAGATCCTCAACAAAATACAATCCCCCCAATCAAAGGAAGCCGTCACCAAAACCATGGAGAGTATTATGTTGAATCTTATGGGCGCCAGCAGGATTAGCAGAATGATGTTTATAGCCGAACGCTATAAGGACACGGATACCTATACCCCGGAAGAATACCTCGACGATTTAAACCACCTGGTATGGGGGGAACTCAATGTATTTTACCAGGCCAATACCTACAAGCGAAACCTGCAGAAGGCCTATGTGGAAAATTTAATCTCTCTTTATAAACCTTCAGAGGCTACCGGTCTTATAGGTGGTATCCTCGCCAAGCTCTCCGAAGATTATACTTCCAACACGGATGTGAGATCCCTTGCCTTGAGCCACCTGATACAACTTCAGCGTAATATCAAACAAAACATCCCGGTAATAACTCACAGGATGACCAAAGCGCACCTTCAATACCTCGAAAAGGAAATTGAAGACGTTATAGGGGAAAGC
Organism: uncultured Flavobacteriaceae bacterium; assembly: GCA_964434565.1. GTDB lineage: Bacteria > Bacteroidota > Bacteroidia > Flavobacteriales > Flavobacteriaceae > Zeaxanthinibacter. Next base: position 6,544 of record CAYSVQ010000127.1, read on the forward strand.
CCGGATATACCTCGGTTTATTCCACCTTATAATCCGGATATCTCCATAAAATCAGAGGGAAAATAACGATCGAATTCGGTATTGGCATGGATTAAAGGATCTCCAGGCTGCCTTTGCCTTCGCGCAGGACTACTGGTGCGCTCCCTGAGAGATCGATTACCGTTGAAGCAAGGTTACCTCCGTACCCACCATCGATTACCACATCAACGAGCTTCTCCCATTTTTCATAAATGAGGCCGGGGTCTGTGGTATATTCAATCACATCGTCTTCATCGTGGATGGACGTACTTACGATCGGATTTCCCAGGCCTACAGCAAGCGCCTTAGCGATAGCGTTATCCGGCACACGGATCCCCACAGTTTTCTTTTTTTTAAAATCTTTGGGCAAGTTGTTATTTCCCGGAAGAATAAAAGTATATGGCCCGGGGAGCGCACGTTTCAGGATTTTAAAGGTGGCGGTATCAATCTGCCGAACATAATCTGAAAGATTACTCAGATCTGAGCATATAAAAGACCAGTTAGCCTTGGCTACTTTTTCGCCCTTAATGCGCGCTATGCGTTCCAGTGCCCGGGTATTGGTTATGTCGCAACCCAATCCATAGACCGTATCCGTAGGATAAATCACCAGGCCGCCATCACGAAGAATATCCACCACTTTCCTGATCTCCTTTGGGTTGGGATTCTCCTCGTAGATTTTAATCAATTCGGCCATAGCCTGTGTACTTTCCTAAATATAACCAATTGTGTGGAGATCCCTCCTCCCTACTTCACCTGATAAACACGTACATAGTCAACTTCCATCGTCGCAGGGAAAATCCCGTCGTCAACTCCTTGAAGGCCGCCCCAATCACCACCTACCGCGATATTCATTAGAAAATAAAACGGTTTGGAAAATGGCCAGTTTTCATCGTTGGAATTTACCGGTCGTAAAAAGGTAAGTTTAATATTGCCGGGGTCGTCTATATAAAATTTCAGGTATTTGTCTGTCCATAAAAGTCCGTATGCATGGAATTCCTCTTCAATGGATTCCAGCGGCAGCGGACCTGAAGTAACCTGGGTGCCATCTTTATGATTGTGTGCGCTACTATGTATGGAAAAGTGCATTTTGCCAGGGTCAAAGCTTACATATTCCATAATATCAATCTCGCCGCAAGCGGGCCAGCCCACAGATTGAATATTGCTGCCCAGCATCCATATGGCCGGCCAGATACCATTCCCCTTGTGTTCAGGCACCTTTGCCCTGGCTTCCATTCTCCCATAAGTAAATGCTTCCCTGCTGTTAAGGCGGGCCGAAGAATAATCACCAACTTGCTGGCCGGCACCGGTCTTACTGGCTATGATCTTAAGGGTGCCATTACTTACCTCCACATTCCCTTCAGACATATAGTCCTGCCATTCGTTATTTCCCCAACCATGGGCCCCTGTTTCAAACAGCCATTTTTCCGGATCCAGGGAGGCGCCTTCAAACTCATCGCTCCAAACCAGCTCCTCATCTTCCCAGTATTCCGGAGCAAATACATCAACATTCTCTTCCGCTGTTTCAGGCAAGCTGGTCTGTGCCGTTTCTACCTTTTCATTGCCTCCACCGCAGGAAGCAATAAGCAAAGCGAAACCGAGCCCGCATTGGGCAACCAAACGCTTCTTCAATCTATTCAACATAACATTTAATTAATTTTATTCCTTCGCTTTTATACGGATGGCAAATCCCCCGCCAGCGGCCATAGGGATCTTAAGCACCGCACCGGGCTTAATTTTACGCGATTCTATAATATAAGATTCGGGGCTATGGTTCCAATGGGCATCTTTCCCGTCTTTATAAATCGTTGCCGTATAGGATATTCCCCTGGACAGGAAATCCAGATTCAGCTCTGATTTTCGTTCCTGTTCGTCTGTTATCCCGCCAATGTACCAATCTTCACTTGCCTTATCTTTTCTGGCAATTATTATATAATCTCCGGGTTCCGCGTCGAGGATGCGCGTATCCTGCCAGTCGACGGGTACATCTACAATGAATTGAAAGGCGTCCGGATATTGCCTGTAGTTTTCAGGAAGGTCGCCGGCCATTTGAAGGGGGCTATACATAGTCACATACAGCGCCAGCTGTTTGGCCAGGGTGGTCCGGACTTCTGTAGTTCTGGCAGGCACAAACTGGTTGAGCTTAAAATGGAACAGGCCGGGGGTAAAATCCATAGGGCCGCCAATAAGGCGGGTGAAGGGGAGGATGGTCTGGTGTTCGGGCGTAATTCCCAATGCAGGGGCGTTATTGAATTCGTTGCCCCTGGCGGCTTCATTGGCAATCCAGTTGGGGTACGTACGGTGAAGCCCCGTAGGATGCGATGGCTCATGGGCTTCAACCATAATCCCGTAATCTGCAGCTTTTTTTGCAACCCTTATGTAGTGATTATTCATCCACTGCCCATCATGGTGCTCGCCCCTTGGGATAATTTTACCGACATAGCCGGTCTTCACGGTATTCATCCCAAAATCTTTCATATACTGAAAGGCTGCATCCATTCGCCTTTCATAGTTGGTTACAGAACCAGAGGTTTCATGGTGCATGATGAGTTTCACCCCCCTTTGTTGTGCATAATCGGTTAAGCCTTCAATATCATAATCTTCATAGGGGGTGACAAAATCAAAAACATCCTCTTTCCAGTGGCCGAACCAGTCCTCCCAGCCTGTATTCCAGCCCTCCACGAGCACCCCGTCAAAGCCAAATTCACCCGCAAAGTCGAGGTATTTCTTAACATTTTCGGTGTTGGCTGCATGCTGGCCGCTGGCCAGGTCCCAGGTGGCCTTGCCAATGTGCATTTCCCACCATACGCCTATAAATTTCTGCGGCTTTATCCAGCTGGTATCCTCAAGCTCAGAAGGCTCGTTAAGGTTGAGGATCATTTTGGAAGCCAGGATGGCTTCGGGGAGATCACTCACCAAAACAGTGCGCCACGGACTTTTGGCAGGTGTTTCCAGATAACCTTTGTTCCCCACAGCATCCGGTACCAGATGCGTCGTTAACTTAAAGCTGTCCCTATCCAGTTCAAGCTGCATGGTACTGTAGTTCACAAGGGCGGCTTCATGCAGGTTGATATACAACCCCTCATCCGATTTCATCATCAGGGGGGTCTGCACATAATTTGGCCCTATAAGGGTAGGGAAAGCTATATCCTTCTCCTTTCCTGCCGCTTCCAGGGCTTCAACCTCGCTGAGTCTGGTAGTGTTGTAAAGATATTCATTGGAGTCGTAGTCTCCTGGTAGCCAAAACGCCAGATGGTTGCCTGCCATTGCAAATTCCGTAAGTTCCTCCTGTATTATGAAATGATCGAATTCTGGTTGTTCGGGAAATTCGTAACGGAACCCCATACCATCATTAAAAACCCTGAAACGGACGTTTATCCCTATGCCTGTGGTCCCTTCAAGCAGCAAATCAAGTTCGTTATAATGGTTCCTGATAGTCCTGACCTCACCCAGCACAGGTTCCCAACTGTTTTCTACAGAGGAAGTTTGCATGTCGATAACATTAAACCTATTCAGTGTTAATTGAGGCTTTGCGAGCAGGAATCCCAGTCGCGAAGGCTTTAAAACGGCGTTGTTATTATAGTTTAGGGTATAAGAGACATTCCCGTTTTCCGTGCGGAATACCTCAAGCTTCAGCTTACCATCAGGGGATTCAAGGCCGTTTATCCGCTGTTGCGAACTCAGCGGTTGAAAACTCATCCATAGAACCAGGCAGAGTATTGGGAAGGGGATTTTCATAATTGGTTGAATTTACAGAGCAATATACTAAAGAAACCTACGGCTGGCAGCCTGTATCATTCATCTATCCAAAATTTCGAGCCTTGCAAAACGGAGGAGTAATTTTTTTATATCGCCCTGATCGAAACGTATTTCAGCCTTCTTATCATTACCGGCCCCCTCAATCTTCAGGACGGTACCCCGACCGAAACGGCTGTGGTTCACCAGGGAACCTTCGCAGATATCGGAATCCCCCATATGCATATTGCCCACAGGGGATGTAAGTTCAGGTTTTAATTTTCTCAGCTTGCGGAGTTGGGTCTCACTGGGCCCGTAAGTGGCTGGCGGGGCACCGTTTCTGGGTTTCACCTGCCGTAACCTGCTTTTGTCGACATCTCCAAAGATATCGGCGTCGATAAGTGGTTTAAAGCGGTAGGTATCGGGCTGGCCCAGGGCTTCAACATACTGTTCGTCGATCTCCCCGATAAACCTGCTGGGTTCCGAATCTATCAGTTTTCCCCAGCGGTAGCGGTTTTGGGTATAGGTGAGGTAGGCCTGTTTTTCCGCCCGGGTAAGGGCAACATAGAAAAGTCGTCTTTCCTCTTCCAGTTCGCTACGCGTATTCATACTCATGGCGGATGGAAAAAGGTCTTCCTCCATCCCTACTATATACACATACGGAAATTCCAGGCCTTTGGCCAGGTGGATGGTCATCAGGGCGACCCGGTCATCATCGCCGGTGTCCTTGTCTAAATCCGTGGCAAGGGCCACATCCTCCAGAAACTCAGTAAGGTCGCCCTTTGCATCCGCCAACTCTTTCTGCCCCTCGACAAAGTCTTTGATCCCGTTCAACAATTCCTCTATATTCTCCATCCTGGCAATACCCTCGGGGGTGCCGTCTTTTTTAAATTCCTGCAGGATACCCGTTTTTTTGGCCACATATTCAGCCAGTCCAAAGGCATCCGAGGTTTCATTCATTATCTGAAAACTTTTGATCATGGCAACAAAATCTTCCAGCTTTGTGCGGGTCCCGGCGTTTATTTTAAGGTCGGTCAGGTGTAGGTTGTCCATCACTTCAAAGATAGACCGGCCATAATGGTTAGCGGCAATGGTTAGGCGGTCTATGGTTGTCTGGCCGATGCCCCTGGCTGGGAAATTAATGATCCGCTTAAGTGCTTCCTCATCCTTTGGGTTCAGTACCAGCCTCAGATAAGACAAAATATCTTTGATCTCCTTGCGCTGATAAAAAGACAGGCCACCGTAGATACGATAGGGAATATCCCTTTTGCGAAGGGCGTCTTCAATCGCCCTCGATTGGGAATTGGTGCGATAAAGCACTGCAAAAGCGCCGTTGGCAAGTTGTAGCTGCATCCTGTTCTCGAAAATAGAGCCTGCAACAAAACGTCCTTCCTCGGCATCGGTAATGCTGCGGTGGAGTTTAATCCTGTTACCTTCATCGTTGGCGGTCCAGACAACTTTTTGCAGTTGGTTTTTATTCTTTGCAATAATGGTATTGGCAGCGTTTACAATGTTTTTTGTTGAACGGTAGTTCTGTTCCAGGCGGTATACGGCAACTTCATCATAATCGCGCTGGAAATTCAGAATATTGGTTATGTTGGCACCCCTGAACGAATAGATACTCTGGGCATCATCTCCTACCACGCAGATATTCTGATATCTGTCAGACAGGGCCTTAACAATCAGGTATTGGGAATGGTTGGTGTCCTGGTACTCATCAACCAGGATATAGCGGAACCTGTCCTGATATTTCATCAATACCTCCGGAAAACGGGTGAGCAATTCGTTGGTCCGTAGCAGCAGGTCGTCAAAATCCATGGCACCTGCTTTAAAACAACGGTCAACATATTCCTTGTAGATTTCACCCAGCCTAGGCCTTTTGGCCATGGCGTCCGCTTCAACCAGCTCCGGGTTCTGAAAATACGCCTTAACGGTAATCAGGCTGTTTTTGTAGGAAGAGATACGGCTCTGTATCTGTTTGAATTTGTAAATATCCTTGTCGAGCCCCATTTCCTTGATGATGGAGGCAATCAGCCGTTGTGAGTCCTGGGTGTCGTAAATGGTGTAATTGGAAGGGTAACCCAGTTTGTCGCCGTCAAAGCGTAGAAGGCGGGCAAAAATAGAATGGAAGGTGCCCATCCACAGGTTTTTTGCTTCCGAAGCCCCTACAAGTTCTGCGATCCTTTTTTTCATTTCCCTTGCCGCCTTGTTGGTGAAGGTAAGGGCCAGGATATTAAAAGGATCTACCCCTTGTTTCATAAGGTGGGCAATCCTGTAGGTAAGCACCCGGGTCTTCCCCGAGCCTGCACCGGCGATAACCATAAGCGGCCCGTCCTTATGAAGTACAGGGCCTTTTTGGGCATCATTAAGTTCATTCAGAAACTTCTCCAACTTCTACACTTTTAATGCTTTTCCAAGCGTGAATTTAACCATAAATACCCTTTTCCAGAAATTGAATTCTCAATATCTCCA
>CAYSVQ010000128.1:0-20796 GCA_964434565.1 uncultured Flavobacteriaceae bacterium
AGGGAATTGGAAGGAGGATGCACTGCCCCCATTGGTGCCCTGGCAACCCTTAAGGCGGACCAACTATATTTCAAAGGAATCCTGCTGTCCCTGGACGGGCAGGAGTCCATAGCGGTTGAAAAGGATATTCCGATTAAGGAAGCCGAAAGTTTTGGCAAATTCTGTGCCCGTGAAGTTTTGCAACGAGGCGGCAGGGAATTGATGGAAAAGATAAAAAGGGAGATGAACCGGTAACTTATTCGATCCTTGTCCCGGCATAACAGGAATTTTGTATAGTACAGTTGCTGAGCGGGCAAGAATCTGAGAAGGCAGTTTTTTAAGGTTATATGGGAAAATCAGATACTTCAAAACAGATCAATAAACCCCTGAAACCTTCCGGCGGCAACGCATGCCTTCCAAAATGCATTCTCTCTACCAAAAAACTCGGCCGCTCCCGGAAGACCTTCCTTGAATCCAAAGGGATAAAGGTAGTGGATTATAACGCTATCCGTATTAAATTCCTGGATATCCACATCCCGGCAGGCTTTGATTTCCTGATATTCACCAGCCAGAACGCGGTAAAGGCATTTTTAAAACAAATCCATAACAGCGGGGCTCCAGGGGAGCGACAAATTTTGTCCTGCTTTTGCGTTGGTGAAAAAACACGGGCCCTCCTGGAGGCTAATGGGTTAATTGTGTTGTTTGCGGCAGCGAATGCAAAAAATCTCGCGCAGTATCTTGCAAAAGAGCACCATAAAAACCGTATGCTGTTCATCTGCGGAAACCAAAGGCGGGATGAATTGCCTACCTTGCTCCACGAAAAAAATATGTCTCTCACAGAGCTTGTGGTGTATGATACCATTCCAACCCCGGTTGTAAAACCGGGAAACTTTGACGGCTTGCTTTTTTTTAGCCCGTCGGGGGTTAACAGTCACCTCTCCCTCAATAACCCGGGAGACGTTATCGTTTATTGTATAGGCCCCACAACGGCAGCTGCTGCGAGTTTATATACTGATAAGTACAAAAGTGCTGAGAAGCCTACAGTGGAAAGCCTGTTGAAGCTTGTGGTTGCTGATTTGGGGAGTGAGGAGGCAGCATTGAAACAGGAAATAGAGTAACATGAATTATGATTAAAAACGACTTGTTCCTACGGGCCCTGAAGGGAGAAACCGTAAGCCGGCCGCCAGTCTGGATGATGAGGCAGGCAGGGCGCTATTTGCCCGAATTTATGGCAATCCGTGAAAAATATGACTTCTTTACCCGTTGCCAGACCCCGGAGCTGGCATCTGAAATTACGGTGCAACCTATTCGCCGGTTCGGGATGGATGCGGCTATCCTTTTCAGCGATATCCTGGTGATCCCCCAGGCCATGGGCATTGAAGTACAGATGAAAACAGACATAGGGCCCTTTCTTCCAAGCCCGGTCCGGACAGTGAAAGATGTAAACGCCATTGAGTTGCCGGAGGTGGAGGAAGCCCTGGGCTATGTGATGCAGGCCATCCGTTTAACAAAGGAGAAATTACAGGGGGAAGTTCCCCTGATAGGGTTCGCCGGATCGCCCTGGACAATCCTTTGCTATTGTGTACAGGGGCAGGGCAGCAAATCATTCGATAAAGCCAAAGCCTTCTGCTTCAGCCAGCCGGAAGCGGCCCATTGCCTGCTGCAAAAAATAACGGATATCACCATCTCTTATCTGAAGGCCCAGGTTCAGGCAGGGGTTGACGCTGTACAGGTGTTTGATTCCTGGGGAGGGATGCTTTCCCCGGAGGATTACCAGGAATACTCCTGGCTCTATATACAGCAAATAGTGGATGCCCTGAAGACGGAGACCGAGGTCATCGTTTTTGGAAAGGGCTGCTGGTTTGCCCTTGGTGAAATGGCCGGTTCTGGCGCTTCGGCCATCGGGGTAGACTGGACATGCGCTGCCCGCAATGCCCGCTATCTGAGCGGGGGCAACATTACGCTACAGGGGAATTTTGATCCCGCACGCCTGCTCTCTCCCCCGGCGGTGATCCGTGAAAAGGTCGGTCAGATGATACGGGAGTTCGGAAAAGACCGGTATATTGCCAACCTGGGGCATGGGATCCTTCCCAATGTTCCCCTGGAAAATGCCAAAGCCTTTATAGACGCTGTTAAAAACTACAAAGAATAAAATCCCGCCACCTACTGGGGTTTTAGGGATACGGTTTTATGAGAGACAGATTTTTTAAATACATCCAATCCCTGCAGGATACCATTACAACCGCCATTGAGAAAGTTGACGGGAAGTCGGCTTTCCGCGAAGACCCATGGGAACGGCCTGAAGGTGGGGGCGGCCTTTCGCGGGTGATAGAAAATGGGGCGGTTTTTGAAAAAGGAGGGGTAAATATATCGGCAGTCCATGGCGTGCTCCCCGCGAGCATGCAGGCTTATTTCGGCGTGGGGGAATCAAACTTTTTTGCCTGCGGGCTCAGTCTGGTACTCCATCCTGAAAGCCCTATGGTCCCTACAGTACACGCAAACTGGAGGTTCTTTGAAATGTATGACCGGCAGGGGAATATTACAGACCAATGGTTCGGTGGCGGACAGGACCTTACCCCCTATTACCTTTTTGAAGAAGATGCCAGGCACTTTCACGCCATCTGCAAAAAAGCCTGTGATGCCCATAACCCGGAATTTTATAACAGGTATAAAGAGGCCTGTGACAACTATTTCCGGAATAGCCACCGGCAAGAGGCCAGGGGGGTTGGAGGGCTCTTTTTTGATTATTGCAGAAAGGAGCCTAAGATGGAACTGGACGATTGGTATAATTTCGTTACAGAGGTGGGCGACAGCTTTCTGGAAGCCTACATGCCTATTGTTGAAAGAAGGAAAGACATCCCCTGGGGGCATGAAGAACGGAACTGGCAGGAAATACGAAGGGGCCGCTATGTTGAATTCAACCTGGTACACGATAAGGGCACCTTATTTGGGCTGAAGACAAACGGGCGAATTGAGAGCATCCTCATGAGCCTGCCCCCTAAAGTCCAATGGCGGTACGATTACCATCCGGTGCCGGGAAGCGAAGAAGATAAGCTGCTAAATATTTTGCGCCATCCCAAAGCATGGGTTTAAAGAATCCTTTAGATTTGTTGTAGTAAGAATAAGTGAATGAAATTACCTTTCTACCAGATAGATGCGTTTACCGATAAAGTCTTTGGGGGCAATCCGGCCGCGGTGTGCCTTCCCGGGAACTGGCCCGAAGCAAACCTGATGCAGCAGCTTGCTGCGGAAACTAATCTGCCGGCAACCGCTTTTGTTGTAAAACAGGATAAGCAGTACGCAATAAGGTGGTTTACTCCGGAAAGGGAAGTAGCCCTCTGCGGGCATGCAACGCTGGCCTCGGCCTATGTACTCTTCAACCATTATGAGCCCCAGGCAAGTTCGCTATCATTTATTACTGAGAGAAGCGGCATTCTTTCCGTAGAAAGGAATGAAGATGGCCTGCTGGTTCTGGATTTTCCTGCAGATAGCTCGGTTGAAGTTCCTTCCATCGATACGCTTGGCGAAGCCCTTGGGAAACACCCGCTAAAAACACTAAAAGGGAAAACGGATTACCTCTTGATCTATGAAAAACAAAAGGACATAGAAAACCTCCGGCCGGACTTTTCTTTAATGGATAAGGTGGAAGGCCGGGGAGTAATAGTTACCGCCCCCGGGCAGGGAGTGGATTTTGTTTCCCGGTTTTTTTCCCTCAGGTCCCGGATAAAAGAAGACCCGGCAACCGGTTCCGCCCATACAACATTAATCCCGTACTGGTCCGGAGTCCTGAAAAAAACGAAGCTCAGCGCGCGTCAGCTTTCTGCCCGGGGTGGTTCGTTTAGCTGCGAAGCCCTTGGAAGCAGGGTTAAGATAGGCGGCAAGGCCGTGGCATTTGCAGCGGGTGAAATTAACCTTACTCAGGACTACCTAAAAGTACAGGCCGCAGGAGTAGCTAACATATAACGGCGAATAAATAAAACATTACAATGTTTAAAACTGCAGGTTTCACCCTCGCCGGGATTTACTTTTACTACTTTAAGAAGGTTATTATACTAAATGGTATGAAAACACATGACCCCTATGGAACGGATTATAAATTCCGTGGACGCTTTGTTCTTGGCACATATGAGAAGGAGGAAGCCACCAATCTTACACGGTTCCTGAAACCCGGCGATTGTATCCCAGAACTTGGCGCCTGTTTGGGTTATGTCTCCTGCCTGGCAAATAAGATGCTGAAAGACTCACAAAACCATGTGGTCCTGGAGGCAAACCCCTCGCTAATTCCTTATATTGCCAGGAACGGGGAAGAGAACGGTCGCGGTTTCCGAATAGAAAATGAAATGGTGTCGAAGCGGGAATACAATACTTTTTATATTCGCAACCTCACAGTGGGCGGCAGCCTGAAAAGGACTACCCCCAAAAAAACAGAGGTTCGTCGGGAAAGCAACCTACAGCCTGTAAGAAAATATAAGCTCAGTTTCAATGTCCTGATTAGGGCTATTGAAGGAGGGCAGCTGCAATTTCTGAGAAACCATATGGATGAACTCAGGGGCATTGAACACCTCTTTATGGAAGTGCACCCCTTTGCGGGCATCCTTACCTTGAAGAAATCGGATGAATGTGAAGAAATCGTGCATTCGCTGATGTTCACCAGGGTATCACAGGACGGGAATGATCAGATATGGCAAAAAGAAAACCTCAAAAACACAGCATAGCCTATGTATCCACTTATAAGAAACCGTAGGCTTCGCACTTCCGAAGCCATCCGCAACCTGGTACGGGAAACTACGCTCAGTCCAAAAGATTTCCTTGTTCCGCTCTTTGTGGTTGAAGGAAAGTCGGTCAGGGAGCCTATCCCTTCCATGCCGGGATATTTCCGCCTTAGTCCCGATGAACTTGAAAAGGAGGTTAAATCGCTTTGGGATATGGGGCTGGGAGCGGTTCTTTTATTTGTAAAAGTGCCCCAAAACCTCAAGGATTCCCGTGGAAAAGAAGCGCTTAACCCCAACGGCCTGATGCAGCTTGCCATTAAGAGGGTGAAAGACACATGTCCGGAGATGCTTGTTATGACCGATGTGGCCCTGGACCCCTATTCTTCTTTGGGGCACGATGGCATCGTGGAAAAGGGAACGATACTAAATGATGAAACCGTAAATGTCCTTGCAGAGATGAGCGTTTCCCATGCCCAGGCTGGGGCCGATTTTGTGGCCCCCAGCGATATGATGGACGGGCGGATACTGCTTATCAGGGAAGCACTCGAAGAAGAAGGTTATACCAATACGGGGATCATGAGTTACAGTGCCAAGTATGCCAGCGCCTTTTATGGTCCTTTCCGCGATGCCCTCGATTCCGCGCCGGTAGAAAGGGAAGAAGTACCACGCGATAAGAAAACCTATCAGATGGATCCTGCAAACCGCCTGGAAGCACTCAGGGAGGCCCAGTTGGATGTTGACGAGGGTGCGGATATCATCATGGTAAAACCCGGAATATGCTACCTGGATATTGTACGTGAGCTTCGCAACGAACTAAAAGTTCCGCTTGCGGTGTACCAGGTATCCGGAGAATATGCGATGCTCAAAGCTGCTGCTGAAAAGGGCTGGCTGGATCACGATGCGGTGATGATGGAACAACTGATCTCAATTAAACGGGCCGGCGCAGATATCATAGCAAGTTATTTCGCCCGGGAAGCGGCAAAACTTCTTGGTTAACCGGGAATACATTGGCATGATCATATTTTTATGAAAAACCTTCTTGTCTTCCTGTTACTGCTATTATGCGACCTTGTGGCCGCACAGCAGGCGCTCCCTCTTGCCAGCCCCGCTGAATTCGGCATGGATTCTACTTTTTTGAATCAGAAAGCAGACTCCATAATAACATTTGGTATTAACGAAAAGGCCTTCCCGGGAGCCCAGCTTCTGGTTGCCAAAGAAGGCAGCGTGATTTTTCACAAGGCTTATGGATACCATACCTACGACAGTATCCGTCCCGTTCATCTGGACGACCTGTACGACCTTGCGTCGGTAACAAAAATTGCAGGCCCCCTGCCGGCTATTATGAAACTGGTGGAATCGGGCAGGCTAAACCTCGACGCCCCCTTTTCCGATTACTGGAAACCCTGGAAGAACCGTAAAGATAAAAAAGAACTTACTCTTAGGGAAATACTTGCGCACCAGGCGGGGCTGGTACCCTATATTGTTTTCCTAAATGAAGTCATGAGAAACGGCCGCCTGAAAAAGCGTTTTGTTCGCGTCGGCCAGGATAAAAGATTCCTGCGGAAAGCCTATGATTCCCTATACGTTAAGAGCCGGTTTAACAGGAAAATGTACCGTGTTATCAACCGTTCGGATGTTTCTCCTGAAAAAACCTATCGGTATTCAGGCCTGGCATTCCTGCTCTTTCCCGAAATTATAACGCAGCTAACAGGCACAGATTACGAAACATATTTGCAACAAACCTTTTACGAACCGCTGGGTTGCAATACCCTCTTATTTAATCCCATGGAAAGGGGTTTTTTTGGCAGGCTTGTTCCAACAGAGCTCGATACCCTTTTCAGGAAGGAACTTACCATGGGCTGGGTACACGACGAAAACGCAGCCCTCCTTGGGGGGGTATCCGGCAATGCAGGCCTGTTCGGGAGTGCTTCCGATCTCTGGAAGCTTATGCAGATGTATCAGAACTACGGGAGTTTTAATGGCAAACGGTATCTCTCTGAAACGGTAGTGAAAGAATTTACCAGGATACAATACCCGGAGAATGAAAACCGCAGAGGGCTGGGATTTGACAAACCACTGCAGGATAACAGCGGATTGCCACTGACTGAAGCCTATCCGGCACCCGGTGCCGGGAACGCCAGTTTTGGTCATAGCGGGTTTACCGGAACTTTTGTGTGGGCAGATCCGGAAAACCAATTGGTATTTATATTTCTTTCAAACAGGGTCTACCCATCACGGGAAAACCGCGACCTCTATACACTAAACCTGAGAACCGCACTTCATCAGGTTTTTTACAGCAACAACTTAGCCTCAAATGAGTAAACAAAGCATTCTAATTATTTGGTATCTTAGTATTCTAATTGCATTTGTATGGGATTACTCCTGATATACGCGATCGTTTCCATCTTCTTTTCTTTCCTGTGTTCCATCCTCGAAGCGGTTTTGCTGAGCGTGAACCCCACTTTCATCAATGTTAAGAAAAAAGCGAAAAAGCCTTATGCCTTAACGCTTGAGCGGCTTAAGAAGGATGTGGATAAACCGCTGATAGCCATCCTTACCCTGAATACCCTGGCCCATACGGTAGGCGCCATTCTGGTTGGCGTACAGGCGAAGGAGATATATTCTGAGACGTACGAGAATACTCAAACCCAGATTTTAGGCTTTGCCTTTACTGAGGAATTAATGGTTGGGGTGGTATCTGCCCTGATGACCATCCTTATACTCGTGACTTCCGAGATCATCCCTAAGACCATCGGGGCTACCTACTGGAAGCAACTGGCCCATTTTAGTGCCGTGACGCTTGATATTATGGTGAGTATTATGAAATGGACGGGGATGTTATGGTTACTCCAGCTGTTCACGCGCCTGGTTGGAAAAAAAGAGGTGCACGGCAGTGTCCTGAGCCGGGAAGATTTTACTACCATGGCTGAAATTGCCGAAGAAGAAGGGGTTTTTCATAAATCGGAATCAAAGGTTATAAAAAATCTGCTGCGCTTTGACCAGGTTAGGGCGAAAGACGTGATGACCCCGCGGGCCATTATGCAAATTGCATTCGAAGGCACGCCAATCAAGGAGTTCTTTGAAGAAAACCCGGAACTTCGGTTCTCCAGGATCCCTGTTTACGGAGAACGCGTTGATACCATTACCGGCTTTGTATTGAAAGATAATGTACTGGAAGCCATCATCCACAACCGGGGCCATCAACCGCTTTCTGAAATCCGCCGCGACCTGCTGGTTACAAGAAGGGAGACGCCCATCCCGCAATTATTTGATAAACTGATCGCCAAAAGAGAACATATCGCCCTCGTTGTTGATGAATATGGATCCGTAAGCGGCCTGGTTACCATGGAAGATGTGATTGAAACCCTGTTAGGCCTGGAAATCATGGACGAGAGCGATAATGTTGAGGATTTGCAACTCCTCGCGAGAAAAAAATGGGAGGAAAGAGCCAAACGAACGGGGATTATAGAATAAAATATGGAAGCGGCCTACCTGACCACTCCTCTGGGAATTGCCAAACTTTGCGGGGATTCCGATGGCCTCGCCTCCGTCAGCGTTCTTGGGGAGGCAGCACATGCAGGCCACAGTATTCCGGAACCGCTCGAAGATGCCTGCTACCAGTTAAAGGAATATTTTGAAGGCCGCCGCAAGGAATTTGACCTGAAGCTGAACCCCCAGGGCACCCCTTTTCAAAAAAGCGTTTGGCAAGCAATTGGCAGGGTACGTTTTGGGAAAACCATATCCTACCTGGAACTTGCAAGGATGCTGGGCGATGTTATGGCCATCCGTGCTGTAGCTTCGTCTTGTGGCAAAAATCCGCTGTGGATCATCACCCCCTGCCACAGGGTGATCGGAAGCGACAATTCCTTAACAGGTTATTCAGCCGGTTTGCATAGAAAACAATGGTTGCTGGAGCATGAAAGTCCCTATAAACAGATCCGCCTTTTCTAAAGCTGACCGACTATACCGTTTACCTTTTGCAGGATGGTTTATTAAAGCGAGCGTTTTAGTTGAATAGAAGATGAATAGTGACTTTCATCCGGAACTTTTTAGGGCAATTCGCCCTCTGAACCAAGGCTGACAGACCCAGTGGCAGGTTCAGGATCACTTTCAGGATTTCACAAAATAAATAGGGATAAATGGTGTTTGGATGTTCTCCAGGACTTCGCCTTCTTCAGAGATAACCAGAACGCCACCCTGAAAAAGGCCAGCGTTGAAATCTCTTGTATATCCCAGCAGAAAAGACCTTCCCTCTGCCAGGTAGCCATAGGATGTAAGGGTGATAGGCTCCCCTGATTCCTGTTCCAGATCCTGCACTATCCCTACCATATCTATAATCCGGTTTTCTTTAAGGATGAAATCATAAATAGCGGGGCCAAAGGAAACCAGCGACGGCTGGGCATAGAAGTTAAGATAATACAACCTGTTTCCTATTAAATCGGCATCCAGGGGGCCAGGAGGGAAAAAGCGGTTCAGCGCAAAGGGTGTTTCCTCCAGTTCTTCCAGGGTATCGAAGTTATAGATGGTTTGCCGGTAGGTGTTCCCCCCTGCTCCGGTTATTACAACTATATCACCTGCCTCCCCCATGAAAATACTGGGTATGACGTTGCCAAAATCCCAGCTGGCAAGCAAGGACGAATCCGAGGCATCGTAAATCAGTGTTCGGTAATCCCCGGTTGCTGATCGATACGTGACAAACAATTTTCCTGCGTGGTATAGGGGTTCATAAACGTTTTGAACACTTGCCTCTATAAGGAAATCCGTTATTTCATTGGTAAGGATATCTACTGTACGCATCCCAAAGTTGTTAGACCCCCTTGGGGTGTAATAGCCAAAAAAGAGCTTGTCAGGGGAATTGGTTCCCCATATTACGGACTGGTCGTCCGAAACACTGTAAACATTCTCCAGAAAACGTGAATCCCCGGTTTGTATATTCCGTTGGACAGCAGAAAAATTGCCTGCCGAAAATGTATAAAATGTTAGCTCTTCACCATTCTGGCGCAGGGTTAGAAACCGGGTGCTTATGGAATTCTCCTGGGTTAGGTTTACAAGATCCCCTTCCATTCCGGGCATGTAGGTGTACAGGTAGACAGATTGCAGGTCCTCACCCAGGACGATGAAATCTCTTAGCTCGGAAACTACCGCCTGTGGCGGTTCCTGGTCGTCATTGGCGCATCCCCAAAGAAAAACAACCAAAATCAGCACCAGGAAGTTTTTGGATATCATGCAACTTTTTTTTCTAAAGTAAGGAATATTAGTGTAAAGCCGAACATTGGCTGGCAAGAACCTGGCTTTTTATTTAATAATTCCGGCGAAGTTGTGATACCAGCGAGAATACTGCAGGTTCCCGTTCTATATTGGTCCTTTTCTGAATCCGGCCGATAGCCGATTGCCCCTGGGTATTAACTTAAAACCTTTAAATTTGGGCAAGTGCCTTATATATGTTATACAGGATTAATCCGGAGCAATTATTGTTCCTCGACATTGAGACTGTGCCTGAATACGAAGATTTTTCGGCACTGGACGAAGTGAAGCAGGAATTATGGGAACAAAAGAGCCGGTATCAAAGAAAAGAGGAGAAAGAACCCGCCGAATTTTATGAAAATGCCGGGATCTGGGCAGAATTTGGTAAGATAGTCTGCATTTCGGCCGGCTATTTTATCCGGAAGGGTGAAACACGCAATTTCCGCGTCACTTCCTATTACGGCGATGAAGTCACCATCCTGAAGGAATTCAGGAATCTGCTTACCGGGCATTTTGGAAAGCCAAATCAGTTGCTTTGCGCACATAACGGGAAAGAGTTCGATTTTCCATATATAGCCCGCCGGATGATAATCAACGGAATTTCGCTCCCGGACAAACTAGACCTGTTCGGGAAAAAACCCTGGGAAGTGCCCCACCTGGATACCATGGAACTCTGGAAATTCGGGGATTACAAACACTATACCTCACTTAAACTGCTGGCACATGTGCTGGGGATCCCTTCCCCCAAGGAGGATATGGATGGGAGTATGGTACGGGAGGTGTATTATAAGGAAAAAAACCTGGACCGCATTATCACATATTGCGAACTGGATGTGATCACCCTCGCCCAGGTTTTCCTGAGGCTCCGAAACGACCCTTTACTTGACTATGCCGAGATTAAAAGGGTGTAAAACGGAATGGGTAATTGAGTATAAAGGTAAATACAGACGTTCCCCTGCCCGCTTACAAAGCTGGGATTATGGCCGGGCTGCGTCTTATTTTATTACCGTCAATGGCGATAACGAAATATATCGAAAACAATCCCAAAAAATGGAAAGATTCCCGGCCTTAAGCGCAAAGCATGCCTTGCAGCAAACAATAAAATATTTGCCTACTAATCCTTAGATTTGCATAACTACTTAAGGTATGCTAGAAAATAGAACATCAGAGCTGGAAAAAGCCATCCTCATCGGGGTGATAAGCCAGCAGCAGGAGGAGGAGAAGGTTAATGAATACCTGGACGAACTGGAATTCCTCGCCTATACGGCAGGAGGGGAAGTATCCCGCAGGTTCGTGCAGCGGATAGACCCGCCTAATCCCAAAACCTTTATAGGCAGCGGGAAGATGCTGGAGGTAGACCAGTATGTGCGGGAAAACGATATCAGCACCATCATATTCGACGACGAACTTACGCCTGCCCAGCAGAACAATGTGGAAAAACAGACGGGCTGTAAGGTGCTCGACAGGACAGGGCTGATCCTCGACATCTTTGCCCAGCGCGCACAAACCAGCTATGCCCGTACCCAGGTAGAACTGGCCCAATATGAATACCTCCTGCCAAGGCTTACCGGGATGTGGACCCACCTTGAAAGGCAAAGGGGGGGCATTGGCATGCGCGGCCCGGGGGAAACCGAAATAGAGACTGACAGGAGGATTGTGAGAGACCGCATCTCGCTGCTCAAAAAGAAACTTACCAAAATAGACAAACAGATGGAAACCCAGCGTGGTAACCGGGGATCCCTGGTTCGTGTCGCCCTGGTGGGTTATACCAATGTGGGGAAATCAACGCTTATGAATGTCATCAGCAAAAGTGAGGTATTTGCCGAGAACAAGCTCTTTGCTACCCTGGACACCACGGTTAGAAAAGTGGTGCTTGGTAACCTGCCTTTCCTCCTGAGCGATACGGTGGGGTTTATCCGGAAACTGCCAACCCAACTTGTCGAAAGCTTTAAAAGCACCCTTGATGAGGTACGGGAAGCAGACCTTTTACTGCATGTGGTGGATATTTCCCATATTAATTTTGAAGAACACATCAATACGGTGAACAGGACACTGGATGAGATCGGGTGTTCAGTCAAAAAAACGATTATGGTCTTTAATAAAATCGACCTTTATGAGCATGATACCATTGCCGAAGATGACCTGATAACCGTAAAGACAAGGAAACACTTTAGTATCGAGGAATGGAAACACACCTGGATGCAGCGCGTGGGTGGCGATGCTCTTTTTATCTCCGCCCTCAATAAGGAAAACCTGGATGAATTCCGTAAGAGGGTGTACCATGCCGTCCGCGATATCCATATAAGCAGGTTTCCCTATAACAACTTCCTCTACCCGGAACACCTGGACGAGTATTCCTAGTCCGCGGCGCGGTATACCGGTTCCCGGATCCTCAGAATTGCAGCAAAAAGCCCCGGGCATATGTCCGGGGCTTTTGTGTAAATAATTTTAATTAATCATGGGGCAATATTGCCATCGGCGTTGTTTGAAAAGGTATTGTTTGCCTGGGAGAGGCTGTTAGCACCCTGTACAAAATCAATACCCCAGCCGCCGCTATCGGATATGGAGCAGTTGTTAACTTCCAGGCTGGCAGAACAGGTCATCACCAGGTTCCCCTGTCCTCCGGCATTGTACATCTGGCCGGAGCCCCCGCCGCTGATCTCGCAGTATTCCAATACATTGGCTGAAGTACTGGAGTTAATACCAAGGCCAAGCCAGGTTCCTTGTCCTGTAGTAATTCCCCTGAAAATGATCGGTTCCTCGGCAGTTCCTACAGCGTTAAACGAACCAGTAAGAGGGATGCAATCCACCCCCGGAGAACCCAGTAGAATCCCGGCTGCCGTTTCAAACTCCAGGATCACTCCCGGTTCTATGGTCAGGGCCCTTTCCACATAGGTTTCCCTGCCTATCTCATCACGTGAAATCCGATAGGGGACTTCCAGTTTGGCAATGGTCAGATCGTTTTCCGTAATGGAACTGCCATATACCTGTATGTATGCCCGGCCGTTCCCTTCCGCATAGGAGGATGCCGGATCCAGCTGATCTACCTGAGTAAGATGTGTCAAAACAGGAGCTAAATCGTTATCTATCAAACTATTATCCATGAAATTTTCCAGGGTGGCATCCTCATCCAGCATATAAATACCAAATCCGCCGCTGTCTGAGATAGTAGAGTTTTGAATTTGAACCCTGCTTTCGCATTGCATGGTTATGTTGGCGGGAAAATCGGAGGCATTGTACAGGGTGGCGCTTCCGCCCCCGGAGATATCACAATAATTAAGGACATTATTCGGGCTGGAGGAATTAAACCCTATTCCCAGCCATGTGCCTTTTCCCGCGTTAATTCCCCTGAAAATAATACGTTCTCCGTCGGTCCCTGTCGCATTGAGAGAGCCCGTTGTCGCGCTGCAGTCCGTTGCCTGCTCCCCTAACCTGAATCCGGCCCCGCTGGTAAACTCCAGTATATTCCCGGGATCGATGACCAGGGCGTTCTGGATATTATAGCGGGTACTCTCTGTAAATCTATAAGGTACATCCAGCTTAGCCATAGTGACGGCCTCATCCTCTATATCGTACGCAAACACTTCCACATAATCCTCTGCATTGCCCATGAATTCTGAATTCGTATCCAGGGCTCCCAGCTGATTAAAGAACAAACCAACCGGTGCTCCCCCATTATTGGTGCTTATATTTCCGGCGAACTCCGTAAGCAAACTTTCATCTGTCATAAAAATACCGTACCCGTCATTATTTTCTATAGTACAATTCACAATGGCTGCCCTGCTTTCATCACCACGCGACAATTGTACAGCCCCCTTTTCCCCTGATTGCCCGGAAGCTGTTCTTCCCGCATTCTTTACGGTAACATATTCCAGTCTGTTTTCAGGATGGTTAGAACCAAAATAAATGCCCTTCCACACTCCCTTGTTTTCTGTACTTCCCACGAGCTTTATGGGTTCAGCCGCGCTCCCTACAGCTTTTATGCCCCCTCCTTCGCTTGTAAAAATACCACTGTTATCCCCTTCAAAGGCGATAATCACCCCCGGTTCAATGGTCAGCAACGCATTTCCCTTGACCGAAATCTCGCATTGAATGATATAATCTATGGCATCCCCTGGTTCGAGATCCTCCCAGGTAGTATTTTCAGTAATTTCGTTGTTATCGCATGCCTGCGCATTCCCTGTAAGGATTGTAAATGAAGGGCCCTGCGCTGTTTTTCCCGCTACTGTTACCGCCACCTGGCCTGAACTCGCGTTATCCGGCACAACCCCTACCAATTGGGTAGTACTGGCCGACAATACTGTTCCGGCGATCCCATTAAAGGTTACGGTATTCTCCGAAGCCGTACTGCTGAAATTGGTTCCAGTCACCGTCACTTCGGTTCCTGCCGGCCCGCTTTGGGGATTGATCCCGCTGATCGTTGGCGTAGTAGGTACAGGATCCGGATCGGGATCCGACCCGCTTTCATCTTTGCTGCAACCGGCTAAAAAAGTACATGCAAACAGGATCATGAGGCATATCCCCAATGCGATTCTGAGCGGTTCAGTGAATGTTCGTATTGATTTCATAATTGTGATATTTAGATTTTTATGGATGATATCTATTGTGCCTGTATCATTTCTCTTATTCAGACCATGCTGTCCTGATCTGACCAAATGTTAAGCGTGCGGGGAAAATCAAGGTAGGGGTGACCATTCAGCCTGCAAATGCCTGTACTAAAAGGATAATGGCATCTAACAGGAAAAGGGCCAGAATAACCTTCACTGTTACATCAATCCGATTTATTCTGTTCTGCAAACTCTTTGAACGTTCCATAACTAAATCTGAATTGAATGAACGAGCATCATCATTACCTCAAAGCTAAGGGTCAGTAAATTGATTCTCTAATAGCCGGGTTCCGTTTCTTAACAGCACAGTTCCATTTCACGGGGGCAAGGCAGATAGACTGTCATGGAACCGTTGTTACCGGTATCGCTAAACATAGCCCGTGAAGAGTTTCCGGCGCTGCGGAAGACTGAAATAAAGGTTGTTTCAGGAAAATCCAAAGACCCGAGGGCACTACTAATGGATGTAAATTCTTTAAGAGGAGTAGGAAGAGGGAGGAACTCCATATAGTTCCTTAAAGCATTTGGCAAAATAGGAAAGGTTGTTAAACCCGACCATATAGGCAGTTTGGGTAACATTATCAGCTTTTTGCGACAATAATTGCGCAGCCCGTTTTAACCTGAAGTTCCTTAGTAATTCGCCGGGGGATTCATTGGTAAGAGCCTTCAACTTTCTATGTAATTGTGTCTTGCTCATGGCAAGTTCCTCCTGCATTTCGGGAACCCCAAAATTCGGATCGGAGTGTTCCTTTTCCAACAAATCAAGTACTTGTACCAGGAATTTTTGATCTATGGAATTTACGGTAATTTCCTTGGGGTCGATATTTGCTTTGTTGTTTGAAAAGAGCTCCCTGAGCTTTCGTCTCTGCCTGATAAGGTTCTTTGTTCGCGCCAAAAGTTCCCTGGTTTCAAAGGGTTTGGTCAGGTAATCATCAGCGCCCGTTTCCAAACCTTCAATCTTGTTCTCAACACCAGCCTTTGCCGTTAACATAATAATGGGGATATGGCTGGTCGCTACCATTGTTTTCAGTTGTTTGCACAGGTCTATTCCGTCCATTTTGGGCATCATTAAATCTGTGATCAATAAATCGGGCAATCTGGATATTGCTTTTTTTAGTCCTTCCTCTCCGTTTATGGCCTCCAATATTCGGTATTCTTCCTTAAGGCCTGCCTTAATAAACTGTCGCATGTCTTCATTGTCTTCAACCAATAAAACCTGCGGCAAATCCCGTTTATCGGATTTATCCAGGTGGTAAGGGTCGGCTTTCACGATTTGTTTCTCCGTTCCTGCTGTCACTTTTGATGGTAGTTGTCTGGTTTTAATTTTCTCGATAGGAATTTGTACCGTAAAGAAAGATCCCTTCCCTTCCTCACTTGAAACGGTTATGGTGCCATCCATTAGTTCAATCAAATCTTTGGAGAGTGAAAGCCCAATCCCCGATCCTTCATGCTCCCTGGTTATTCCACCGTCAACCTGATAAAAGCGGTTAAAGATAAAGGGCTGTTTTTCCTCAGGAATGCCCATACCCGAGTCTGAAACCTGAACGGTAAGTTCATTATGCACATAATTGGCAACAAATGACACCATTTCGCCATCTTCACTAAACTTAAAGGCATTGCTCAGAAGGTTGTATACCACTTTCTCCAACTTATCGCGGTCAAATGCAGCCCATAATACTTCATTGGGAATTTCGACCCGATAATCCATATTTCGTTGTGCGGCATGAGAATTAAAGGAAGATGCCGCGGCCCTGAGGCATTTGTAGATGTCTCCCTCCGTAGTTTTAAGTTGTAGCTTGCCCTGATCAATTCTGGAAAGCTCAAGCAACTGGTTTACAAGGCCCAGCAGTTTATTGGTATTCCTTCGTACCATCTTTATATCTTCCCTGCTTAATACTTCTACAGGATCCTGTTCCAGCTTTTCAATAGGTCCTTTAATCAATGTCAACGGGGTTCTGAATTCATGGGAGATATTGGCAAAAAAATTGGACTTTAACTGGTCAAGCTCGCGGAGTTCTTTATTCGATTTCTGTTTTATCCGATATTGATTGTACAATAGTCCGGCTAACAGAATAACCAAAATCGCAAATATGATTATGGCATTGCGTTCATTTTCCCTTTGGTTCAACTGAAGGGTCTGCAATTCCTTTTCTGAGGCCAATAAGGCAATTTCTTTTGTTTGCCGTTCATTTTGGTATTTCGCCTCGATCTCGCTCCCGAGTTCGCGTTTTTCCCGTGTATAAAGGGTATCCCTAAGCGTTGCATACTGCTTCATATGCCTGAACGCCCGCTCATAGTCTCCCTCATTCTCGTACAGGCCGGAAAGGTCCCGGTTTACGTCCATTGCCAGGATAACAAGCCTCATGCTATCGGCCAGAATCCCGGCCTCATTTAAATGTATGCGTGCCGAATCGGGTTTGCGAAGTTCAAGGTAACTCTCGGCAACGGCCACCAGGGAGGTTCCGATATTTACGGAATCGTCCACGGCCCTGGCCAGTTCAAGCGATTTTTTATAGCTAGAAAGGGCTTGCCGATGATCCTGCTTATTCTTATAGATCTCTCCAAGGGTATAGTAGCAATAAGACACCCGTTTCGGGATCCCCAAACCGTCATACAGCCTGAGGCTCTTTTGAACATATTCGAAGGCTTTGTCCAGCAGCCCGAGGTTCTTATATACCACTCCAAGATTATAGGTGGCATAGGCGATCCCCACCGGCTGATCCAGCAAGGTATACAAACTGTCGGCCTGCTTGAAGTAACTTTCCGCACTCCGGTAATTTTCCAGGCTTCTCTGTATATAGCCTATATTTCCAAGGCCGAGAGCATAGTTGGCGGTATCTTCAAGATCATAAAAGATCTGGGAAGCCAGGGTATAATATTCCATCGCAGTGGTGTACTCACCAAGTTGGGAATGAACGCTGCCGAGAATCACATAGGATCTGGCCATACGGTTTCTGTCGTTTGTCTTTTTGGTCAGTGCAATATTTTCTTCCAGGACTTCTCTTGTTTTATCAAAATTGCCCTTCTGCCAGTAAATTCCTCCCATGGTATTGAGCGCATCGGAGATGGCCTTGCTGTCGGATGTTTTACGTGCCATTTCCATACTCCTGTTCACTATGGTAAGGGCAGAATCCTCCCTGCTTTGCTGTCTCAGAAAATCGGCATACAGGTTATAACTTTTGATTAACCATTTAGTGTCTTTGGCAGTACCCGCGAGGGCGATGGCTTCCAGCATCGTAGGTTCAGCCTTATGGATACTGTCCTTTTTATATTCGGTAAAAAGTGCATGAAGTATGGAAACTTTGACCGAATCAGTTGCAGCAGCCTTCATGCTCTGCCGCAGACTGTCTGTTCGCTGTTGGCTCAGACCAAACAGGGAAAAGAACAACATTAGGATAGCACACCGGAATTTCATAGACTACGCATTTACCAAAGTCCTATAAGCCTGAAAATCATGGAATACAAGAGTAGGGAAAGGAATCTGCAGGGGCTAACACTCCTGTTCCAAATGTCTGTATAATAATAAAAGGTCTTCTCCTGAATAGGGCTATCCCCTGCATTTCATCGAACAAACTGAACCCTTCATATTTTTCACAACATTATTTGGGGGAATCACAACATAAATTTAAATAAATACTTAAAGGATTCTATCTTTATATTCGAATTAAGTGTTAGTGTTTATCCCCAAATAAGCCAAAATTTAATTTAAAGTGCCGGGGTCCCCAAATTCCTGCATAATGCACAAATCAGCCCGTACTATCGGGTCAAAGTGAACAAACCTGCTTACTAAAAAACCCTGAACAAAAGTTCAGGGTTTTTATTTATGCGGGTGGTGCCTTAACGTATCTAAAAGGCATAGCTCAGCCCAAGTGTCCAGTATGTCTGCAGTTCGTTATCTATACTATCAAATGTGGCACCCGTATCCCCAAGGGTATTGACGGCATAATTGAGGGCTTCCTGCCTGCTGTCCCTCAACCCGAATTCGAATCCCACGCCAATCATTTTCCATATGGTATAAGCGAAGGAATTGGTCCATGTCCAGTTCGACAGATCGGAAGATTCATAGCTTTGAAAGGTGGTAAAATTCGATTTAAAATTTAAAGCCCCTATCTTCCTTGTATAATCGGCTACGATCTTCGCACCCAGTGACGAATTGAAAATGTTGTCGTCCTTACTGAATACAAAGTTGTAGTTGAGTGGGTGTACCACCACCACAAGGTCCGGTATTGGCGTCCATGTTCCCCCTATACCAAAGTCCAGGTAGCCCGGATCATTGAAATTGCTTAAAATCGTGCTGCGGTACTCCGCAAGCGCAGAGGCGGCCAGATGGCTGGTGATGTTGCGTCCGTAGAGGGAAGTGATATTAAATACGTCTGTTGCCTCCCGGAAGCCGTCCTCATCATCGGGGTCGTCCTTATCGTCCAGTTTGATCCATTTTAGATTGATGTTGGCCGAGTTCCTCCAGAAGAATTTCTCCTGTTTCAGGTTTGCATAGGCGTTTACCGTTACCCCAATATTCCCGGATGAGTTGTTCGGGTTTCCCTGGGCATACCAGTTACTGAAATTAGATAAACTTCCGCCAATTGTGCCAAATGCCCCCTTCTTCCATCCGGGGAGCGCATCAAGGCGGGACTGGATCTCATCTACGCGCGACTGGATTGCCGCGATGGAATCCTTCTTTTCGGCCTGCGATTCCCTGAGTTCATCTGCTGTCTGGGCTGATACAATAAGCGACCCAGCAAGGCAAGCCAGGGCCGTGATAAGATTCTTCATATGGAGCGCGATTATTAATAGGTTATGAACGCCTAAAATATAAAATGTTAATAAAACAGCGGGGTTATAAACATTATATTCGCTTGAAAAGGGGGACGGAGGAGCAGGCCTCCCCGTAGAAGATACTTTTTGCTACTGCCTGCAACTTCAAAGTAGCCTGGACATAAGCATCCGGAGGGACGGGTTTATGGCTGCATCCCTTGATAATAACGGCTTTATCCCTGTATTCCTCCAGATCCAGATTCCCGAGGGCCGTCTCATACAAAGCGGTTTCCAGTGCCTTCTGGTCGCCAAGGATTACACGTCTTGCAAGAGGCTGAAGCCGCGTAGTTATTAACATATATGCCCAGGCAGGGATTATGGCTTCTGTTGAACAAGAAAGAGCTACAAAGGCATCCTGGTACTGTTCCCAGGAATGTGAGGCTACTGCTGCCCTGAAATCTTTCTCCTTAAGGATTAATTCCTCAAATAACCAGTCTTTAATATCTATGGTTAGCCGCTTCCCTTCCGGATAGTATTCCTCGAGGTCGAATGTTACCAACTTACTTGCGGCAACCCTGTTTACAATGTCCTCTGCCATTTTTTAGTATTGTTTTTTCGGAGAGAAGGGATAGTAATTTGTGTAAGCTTAAAGTATACCCACCCAATTGAAGGGACTATCCTTTTATAAGAGTCCGAGTTCCAGTTTGGCCTCCTCACTCATAAGCTCCTGGGTCCAGGGGGGATCAAAGGTGATCTCCACCTCGGCATCGGAGACAGCATCAAGGGATTTGACCTTTTCCTCCACCTCAACCGGCAAGGTTTCCGCTACAGGGCAGTTGGGCGATGTTAGGGTCATCAGGATCTTAACCTCCTTGTCTTCATTAACAAAAACGTCGTATATCAATCCCAGTTCATATATATCAACCGGGATCTCCGGATCGTAGATCGTCTTCAGAACCTTTACTATTTTCTCCCCCAGTTCACGGGTGTCTATTGCAGTCTCGTTCATAATGTCCTTTTTATTAATCCCTTAAACCCATTTAAATACGGGGTAGATACCTGTTCAATTCAATTGGGTCTGGTAGGCCACGGCATAAAGTTTAAGCTGTTTAATCATGTTTACCAGGCCGTTTGCGCGGGTAGGCGACAAATGCTCTTTCAAACCAATGGTATCAATAAACCGGGTATCTGCTTCAATAATATCGACAGGCCTCTGGTTACTGAAGGCCCTTACAAGGATGGCGATAATGCCCTTGGTTATGATAGCATCGCTGTCCGCAGTAAACACCAGCTTGTCGTCCTGCAGTTCGGCATGCACCCAAACCTTGCTCTGGCAACCTTTTATAATGTGGTCGTCGTCCTTATACTTATCTTCTATCAAAGGGAGCGACCTGCCCAGTTCGATCATGTATTCATAGCGTTGCATCCAGTCGTCGAACATGGAAAACTCCGCAACGATTTCCTCCTGGATTTCCTGTATCGTCATTTAGGCTTTTGGGTAA
>CAYSVQ010000129.1:0-23493 GCA_964434565.1 uncultured Flavobacteriaceae bacterium
ATCCGGGCAAGCCCGTCTCCTTGTCATTACGCTGGCTTAGCGAATCACAAAAAATAAAACAATGAAAAAATACGCTAGCATTATCATCGGATCCGGGCAAGCCCGTCTCCTTGTCATTACGCTGGCTTAGCGAATCACAAAAAATAAAACAATGAAAAAATACGATAGCATCATCATTGGATCCGGGCAAGCCGGGACACCGCTGGCCTTCAGGCTGGCCGCGGAAGGTCTTCAGGTTGCATTTATCGAAAAAGAACAATACGGCGGCACCTGCGTCAATACCGGCTGTACCCCCACCAAGGCCTATGTGGCCAGTGCCAGGCGGATGTTCGATGCGATGAACGGCGAGCCCCTGGGTATACATATCCCCGCGGGGGCAAAAGCGATGCTGCCCAAAATAAAGGAACGCAAGGATGCCCTCGTCGCCGAGTCCGTAAAAGGCATCAGGAAAGGGTTGGAAGAAAACAAAAACATTACCGTGTATTCAGGCGAGGCGGTTTTCAGCGGTACTCGTGAGATTCGCGTCAACGGGGAGGAACTGCAGGCCGATACCATTTATATCAACGTCGGCGGGCGACCCCGTATGCCCCAGGAATTCGCCGGCGCCGAACCCCTGAACAACAAATCAATCCTGGAACTAACCAGGCTGCCGGAGCACCTTATTATCGTCGGAGGCGGCTATATCGGCCTCGAATTCGGACAGATTTTCCGCCGTTTCGGGAGCAGGGTCACCATAGTTGAAAAGGCGGAGCGTATTATCCGCCAGGAAGATGCGGACCTCTCGCAAGCAATACAGCAACTCCTGGAAGATGAGGGGGTGGAGTTCCGCCTGCAAGCCAGTTGCATGGGCGCACGAAAACTGCCAGAAGGCCGGGTAAGTGTAAATGTCGATTGTAAAGCCGGGGCCCCGGAGGTCACAGGGAGCCATGTGCTGCTGGCTATCGGCCGCGATCCCAATGCTGATACGCTGGAGCTAGAGAAGACCGGGGTGACCACGGATGACAAGGGCTTTATAAAGGTATCCGACAGCCTGGAAACCAATGTGGCGGGCATTTATGCCCTGGGCGACTGTAACGGGCGGGGCGCTTTTACCCATACTGCCTACAACGATTTTGAAATCGTGGCTGCCAACCGTTTTGAAAAGGCCGGCCGGAAAATATCGGACCGTATTATAACGTACGCCCTGTTTACAGACCCTCCGCTCGGAAGGGTAGGCCTGACGCTGGAACAGGCAAAAAAGGCCGACTATAATCTGCTGGTGGGCGAACTGCCCATGAACAGTGTGGCCCGGGCAAAGGAAAAAGGCGAAACCAAAGGCTTTATGCGGGTTATTGTCGATGCAGACACCGAAAAGATCCTGGGTGCCTCCGTCCTCGGAGTGGGAGGCGATGAGATCATCAGTGGCATCACCAACCTCATGTATGCCGGCGCCTCCTATAAAACTCTCCGTGACTCCGTCCAGATCCACCCCACTGTATCGGAACTGATTCCGACGATGCTGGGAAAACTTAAAGAGGTGTGAAGGACGGTAGTTGGTATATTGGTGGATGGGTGTATTTGCCTACCGCCTGCTAACTGCCACCGCCTACTAACTGCCACCGCCTACTGCCAACTAATCCAAACCCTCCGTCCCGCCGCTGGCGGGCGGGACAGGCTCCCTTTAACTAAAGGGAGGAGCTTTGATTGTGCTCATAATACTATTTAAACCCGGCATTGGAGGATTATATTTTTAACCCACTGCCAACTGCGTACTGCCTACTAATCCAACAGGTCAACCATTACTTTTCAACGGATTTTGTATTGTTAGGATTCCTTACTATATTTGAAAGCAATTTTGCACGAACCTAAAACAAAGTACCATGAAAAAGTCCATTTTTTACCATGCCGGATGCCCGGTATGTGTGAGCGCGGAGCACGAACTCGTATCGCTTATCGGGGAAGATCAATTGGAGCTCGTCCACCTTGGGAGCAGCAGGGACCGCATTTCCGAAGCCGAAAAAGCAGGTGTGAATTCCGTTCCCGCCCTGCTTACCCCCAATGGGAATGTCCTTCATATCAATTTCGGGGCTTCTTTGGCCGATGTGAAAGGCTGATTTTATTGGATTTTTTAGTTAGGATTCCTATCTTAGCCCGCAGGACGGCCTTAAGACGGGATTCCTGCCTCTGCCTGTCGTCCTAAACGCGGCAGGCATCTTTTTATGATGTATCAAAGCCCATTTAACCCCGAACAACAAGCCGGCGATCTCCCGGCCAAAATCGTGGCCGGCCTGGAACGTATTTCCGAAGCCTATAAAGTGCTGCTGTGGGATAAGGCAAAGGGATTGGGCCTGAGCCCCATACAGATCCGACTGTTGATTTTTGTAGCCTACCACCCACCGGATACTTGTACCATCAGCCAGTTGGCGCGGGAATTCAACATTACCAAACCAACCATAAGCGATGCCGTGCGTGTATTGGAAGCAAAAGGCCTGATTGGCAAAATCCCCTCACCAACCGATAGCCGCAGCTATAGCATCGGGCTGTCGGTAGCAGGCCAGCACATCGTTTCTGAAACCCAGGCCTTTGCCGACCCCATGGGTTCACTGGTGGCCGCTTTTCCACATGTACAGCAAGCCGCCTTCTACGAAATGCTCAGCAAACTTATTTACAGCCTGAACAGGCATGGGGTCCTCTCCGTTCAGCGCACTTGCTTCGCCTGCCGCTTCTACGAGAAAAAACCCATGGGCGATTACTGTGGCCTGCTTGAAAAAACGCTCTTTCCTGCTGATATCCGGATCGATTGCCCTGAGTTCTCGAGCCAAGGCTCGAGAAGTTGGCAGTAGCCAGTTGCAGTAGGCAGGGGGGGTTGAGTCGGCAGTAAGCAGAAAAAAGTACGAAGTACGAAGTCAGGGAGTTTGATTAGGGGTATCCCCTCTAATAAGGCCTGTACTGAGTATAGCGAAGTAGGGGATTAAGGGGTGTGTTGCGATAAAGCCTGAATAGAGGATTCCCTGGTAACACCTCCCTCAGTCCCTCCTTTTTAGGAGGGAGGTTTTTACTCCTGCCGCACTACCTGCTACCTGCTAACTACCGACCGCGTACTGCCAATGGTAATCCCAAAACACTTCTCGCCACAACCGAATCAAACCTTGAACTTTTAACCCAAGCGCTTTGAACCCGGTACCCTGAACCGGGAACGCGGAACCCTTAATTGCTTATTGTTTATTGTTAATTGATAATTGTATCAGATTCCCTGCATTGAGAACAGGGTAGCCAGCCAGATAATGACCGAAGAAAAGAAGATCCCGATAGTGTTGGCGAGAAACGCCCTTTTCCGCTCCATTTTAAAGAGGTAGGAAGCAATGCTCCCCGCATATACCCCGGTACCGGGAAGGGGTACCATTACAAACAGCACCAGCCCGAGGAAGCCGAATTTCTTGATATTCTCGCCCGAGCTTTTTTTAGCCCGGCGGGCGACGAAGATGGCGGACTTCTTATAGAAGGTCCATCTGGTGAAAAAACGATTGATCTTCTCCAGAAAAAATATCACCATGGGAAAGACCATCACGTTGGCCAGGAAACAAACCAAAAAAACCAGATAAATATTATGTCCCTTGAGCAACCCATACGGGATCCCCACCTTGGCCTCCCCGAAAGGCGACAAGCTCCAAAGCATCGATATGATAAGGTCCTCAATCAACTGATTTCTGCCTGAACCGCGAAATTACTAATGAAAACGCTGATTCCTTGCCTCTAAAATCTTAATTTTTAGTAAAAGCGGATGTTGGAAAGGTTGATGCGTTGATGTGATGATGGGTTGATGCGTTGATGGGCATGCCATGTTGCGCCAGCTTCCCGCCTGCAGGGGGTGCCTTCCCGCCTGCCCCTTCCTGCCAACTGCCACTGCATACTGCCTGCTAATCCGTATCTTCCGATACCTAATAACATTCCAATGAAAAACCTTTACTTCCTTTGCTTCCTGTTACTCCCCTTTCTCCTTTGCGCCCAGTGGTCGAACCGCTACCCCCCGGTTACGGGCTACGGCCACCATGTGTATTTTGAGGGTTTTGAATTACCGGTAATGAACGCGGGGCCCACCGAAGTAGCCCCGGCCCCCGAATCCAGGGGAGACCAGCTGGCCCTGGCGGCCAGGGGCTGGCTTTGGCTTTTCGAAGTTTCCACCGGGACCGCCACGCGACTGACTTCCGCTTCCGGGGTGGATGCTAGCCCCACCTGGTCACCCGACGGCAGGCAATTGGCTTTTGTCCGGGACGATGGTACCGATACCGACCTGATGCTGCTCGACCTGGCCACGGGGGAAGAAACGATACTGGTAGCTTCGGACAAACTGGAGTTGGACCCCCGATTTTCAGACGATGGCCGGCACCTCTACTATGCCTCCTCCCAGGAGGGCGGCATGGACGTATGGAGGATCGACCTGGAAAGCAAACAGAAAACCCCGCTTACCTCCGGGCTTGATCCCAGCATGCGACAACTGGAACGCCAACCCATCCCTTTAAAAAACGGGGATTCCTTTCTCTATCTCCGCAAGCGGGGCTTTTCCTTCGATGCCATAGAAAAAATGACCTTCCCGGACAGTACTGTTACCGTTCTGGTTGAGGAAGGCTTCGCCTCCCAGCTTGCCTTTGACCTGGCCCCGGACGGGCACAGCCTGGTTTTTAGCTGGCCGCAGGGGGACGATTACGAACTCCGGCTACTGGACCTGGTTAACCCGGCCAGTTCCCTGCTGCTCACCCCCGGGGAGGGGCTTCCCAGGAAACCCCGCTTTAGCGCAGACGGGCAGTGGGTCTATTTTACGGAGTTCGACCGCCGGGAGCGGTCTGTTCTCAAAAGGATCCCCGTACAGGGCGGGCAACCGGAAACCGTGGAAATTAAGCAGTGGGATTGGGGGGTGCCTACTGCCAAAGTTACGTTTACTTCGACGGTAGACGGGGCAACCGCCCCGGTTCGGCTCAGTGTGATGACCGAAGGACTACACCCGCTCCTGCCTGAAAATGGCGAGGTGCACTCCGATGGCCAGAGTGGGCGGGTATTTTATTACTCCCCCGGCAGCCTTACCCTGGAGGGGCCAACCGGAACTTGGGTGGTACAGGCCGTACAGGGATTCACTACCCCCCTGTTGCAGAAGAAACTGCAGGTTTCGGCCGGGGAGCGGCAGGAGACCCTGGCCCTTGAAACGTTGTGGGATCCCGCGGAGGCGGGCTGGTATGCCAGTGACAACCATTTCCACCTGAATTATGGCGGCTCCTACCAACTGGAACCGGAAGACCTGCTCCTGCCCATGGAGGCAGAACAGCTGCACATGGCCTGGCCCATGCTGGGTAACCTGCACAACCGCTACCTGGAACAGGACCTCTGGGGCTGGGAAAATGAGGGCGACCGCCTGATCCGTTTCGGACAGGAGGTACGGTCGCATTTCCTGGGCCACCTGAATTTAATAGGAACCGATGAATTGTACTGGCCCTGGACCTGGGGTCCGGGCTACGAGGTGTATGGAACGGACGACCGCCCCAATTCCCTCGCCCTGCAGTTTGCCCGGGAACAGGGTGCCCTTGGAGGCTATGTGCATCCCATTGGGGCCCGGGAACCCTTTGCGGAGACCGATCCGCCCCCCTATATGCCGGTAGCCCTGACGGCCGATGCCGTTTTGGGGGAGGTAGACCTGCTGGAGGTAGGCTGCCTGTGGACCGATGAGATCGGGACGGCGGCCTTCTGGCACCGCATCCTCAGTTTGGGTATCCCCATGGGCCTGTCTGCGGGCAGCGATATGATGGCCGACTATTACCGTACCATGGCCGTGGGGAGTACCCGGGTTTATGTGCATCCGGATGGACCGCTCACCGAGGCCAGCTACCTCTCGGCACTAAAGGAAGGCAGGAGTTTTGTCAGCAACGGCCCCCTGATCGAATTTTCGGTAGCCCAGGTGTCCATCGGAGGCACGCTACCTGAAGGCGGGCAGAAAGTAGCCTGGGAGCTACAGGTACATTCGGCCGTCCCCTACGAAAGGGTGGAGCTGTTTGTGAACGGGGAGGTGGTCAGCAGTAAGAAGGGCAGCTCAGCCCCTGGCAGTTACAGCTATAAGGGAAGGATCACCTTGCCGGAAGGCGGCTGGATCACCGCCCGGGTGAGCGGGGGACCTTCGCTCTGGCCCATGATGGACAGTTACCCTTTTGCCGAGAGCAGCCCCATCTGGATCGGCAGCAAAGGCAGCACAACTCCGGTAGCAAAAAAAGCCGCCGCTTCCGACCTGCTCCGTGCCCTCAACGCTTCCGAATCCCGACTTGACCGTGGCTATGGCGACAATCCCATCCCCAGGCTGAAAGCCCATTTTGAAAAAGCCCGGCAGAAATTGATGGCCATTCTGGATGCGAATAATGGAGATTAAGGCTGAGGGTGAATGGGTTGATGTGCCTGCCCAGGCCCCCGACTTGGCGGGCCGAAGCCTTGGCGTAGGAGGGTTGAAAGGTTGATTTGTAGACAGGAAAACGGCTTTGGTTGATACATTTAGCTGAAGGACTGCCAACTGCGGACTGCCTACTGATACGGCCTGCTGTTACTGCCTGCTAATCAACCGCATCGCTTCCCAATACCCCTGCAACCGGGTGGTAAAGGCGTCTGGTTTCTCATGATACAAGCGTTGGGCCAGGGGCCAGAGTTTTTCCTGCAGGCGTTGCCTTTCCTGCCCCGCCAGGCCAAGCAGCAGCCGAAATTGCCCGGGATCATCGCAAAGTCCGGGGATCGTACTGAGCGTTTCCCCGAGCACGGCAAGATCATGGTCTTCCCCGAGCAGGTCTGCCAGTTCATTCAACCCGTTGGCATATGCCAGCAGTTCTTCCGGCCAGAGTTTTTCAAGATAGCCCAGCTGGTAATACAGGTATTTCACCCTTTTCCGCCAGTTGTGCAAATTGTGTGTGCTGGTTTCCGTTTTGGCCCTTGCAGCGGCATTCCGTCCCCTTTTATATACCTTACGGATCCCCCCGCGGAAAGCATGGAAATCGGTGTGGCTTACCGGGAGTTTCCGGATGGGTTCCTCCCACTCCTCCAGGGTGGCCAGCAATTGTTCCCGTACCATTCGGGTATCCCTGAAATCCGTAAGCAAGTTTTCATACCTTAGTCGCAGGCGGTTCAGAATGGTATCGAACACCCCATCAGCCAGCAATTTCCCGTACCGATCCCTTATGCCCCCTACCGTGGTATGCAGCACCCAACTGTCGCGCAGCAGGGAAAGTTCTCTTCCCGCATCCCGGAAGGCGATATTAGCCGGCTTAAAGGCCGCCTCCCCAAGGTCTTTGCGCACCATCCGCAACAGGGCTCTCGCCTTTTTAAAATCCTTGCGGGCCTCGTGAACGTTTTCTTCAGCTTCCTTAAAATCATTCAACTGTCTGCGCGCATCTGCCATCAGCTCGAGGAGCATTCGTTTAACCCCTCCTTCGGGGGTCTCGTTTTTTTTAAGGATCAACATACATTTCACATTTTCCGGCCTTGTGCCCAAGTACCCTAAAGTTAATGCAATTTCCAGGCCACATCAAGGGGTTGCTGTGCCCGATTGCTCAGGATCGTTCTTTAATCCGAGCGCATAATTTTATATATTAAGGAAAAAATCCAACCAGCGTCCTATGAAGAATCTGCTTTTGGCGGTCGCCGCCCTATTGCTGATCCTGCTCCTGATACCCCTAGTTTTCAATGATCGCAGCTCAGATATGGAGCATTTCAGAGGGCCATCCCTGGCTGATATGACCTATACCGAAATTAGCTTTCCAAACCCCCAGACAGGATTAAAACTCGGCGGCATGCTCTTGCTCCCGCAAGGGACCGAAACTTATCCTATGGCCGTTTTTATCCAGGGGTCCGGGAGCAGTTTCCGGAACAACAGCTGGTACCTCAGCCTGGCAAAGCACCTGCAGGACAATGGGATCGCGGTTCTTTTGCCCGACAAGCGCGGGAGTGAACAGTCTGAAGGCGACTGGAGGGGGGTTACTATTGAAGACCTGGCCACGGATACCGAAAGCGCCCTCCGATTTGTACAGGGCATAGATTCGCTCCGTATTTCCACCCTGGGTCTCGTAGGGCTAAGCCAGGGCGGCTGGGTAGCCCCGGTGGCTGGCAGTAGTTGGCCGGAGCTGGACTTTATAATATCGGTCTCCGCCTCCCTGACCACGGCGGAAGAACAACTGCATTATGAAGAGGTGCACAATATCTCGGCCTACACTTACCCCATCCTGGCGCAAGGGATCGCTCCCTTAACCGTTAGGAACCTCCGGCAGAAACCCCATATAGCCGCCATCCTGCCCTTTGACCCCCTGCCTTATTGGAAAAAGGTGAAGACCCCGGCTTTTCTGGCCTATGGGGAGAACGATACAAACTGCCCGGTGGAGAGCAGCCTGCACCGGCTCAGCGAAACCGGCTTGACCCACCTTACCGCCAGGGTATATCCGGAAGGCCGCCACGCTTTGCTGAATCGGGAGAAAACGGCTGTCAGCGAAGCCTTTCTAAAGGATATGGTGGAGTTTATCGTTAGTCAGAAGTAGTGTTCAGCAGGCAGAGGATGGCGGATTTGTGGAAGTGTTGATTCGTTGATTTGCAGGTCAGATTTAAAATTTGGAATTAGCCAAACCCGCCATGTGTCATTTCGAAGGAGCGAAGCGACTGAGAAATCTCACTAGTTCAGCACCAAAGCCTGTATGGGTCAGTTGGCAGTGCGCAGAGGGTGGTGTATATTCCTGCCCAGGTCCCCGACCTGGCGGGCGGGGCAGGCTCCATTAAAAGGTGTTTCAAACATTCCTTACGTCAACCGCAGGCGGCCCCCTCCGTCCCTGCGCTTCGCTTGGGCCACCTCCCCCTTGGAGGGGAGGGGTATTCTGCTTGTGACAAACTACAGGGTTTGTTTGCTCGATTCCCGGGAACCCTTTTGCGCAGAATAGGCGAACAAAAGCTGCGAGATTCAGCTGCCGCCAGGCAGCGCGCAGTTTTGGAGCCGGTTTTGCCTCCGCCTTGGCGGGAGGCAAAAATTCCTTGCAAAAGGTGCCTTTTCTTTGCTTCCTTTCTTTGGGCAAGCAAAGAAAGGAAGAAGCAAACCTACTTTGAATGGCAGAGAATATTAATTCCTCCCACAGGTGAGCAATTAAAGAAAAAGAAACCCTATTTTGGAACTAATCAACCATCTCAGCCGTGAAAAAAACCTCTGTTATAATCCTCCTCTGTAGTATCTTCACTTCCTGTATGAAGACAGAAAAACCAGAAGAAATCATCGTAATCGGCGGAGGCCTCATGGGCTCCGCCACCGCCTGGCAGCTAAGCGCGAACGGCGCAAAAGTCCTGTTACTGGAACAGCAGGACAGCGTGTATACATCCGGCAGCAGCTACGGCGATGCCCGGATCACCAGGAGCCTTGGCGCCAGGGAAGACCTGTTCTCCTGGCTGCAGCAGACATCGGTACAGGAAACCCAGGCACTGTTGCTGTACCTCAACGAAGAAGACGGCCCCGGCACCCACAGTATGGAGGACATCTACACCACCTCCCCCATGACCTATTTGTTTTATGAATCGCAACGCGAAACGATAGACGGCCTGCTAAACGGGCAGGAAGACCCGCATGAGGTGGCCGGGGGTACGGCCGAAGCCAAGGAAAAGTTCGGGATGGATGTCCACGATTCCGTTACCGTGATCCGGGAGTATAAACCCTATACCGGAACCTTTAATCCCCGGATGCTGATTGCCAGAATGCAGCTCGGG
The DNA here is from genome assembly GCA_964434565.1 of uncultured Flavobacteriaceae bacterium. Classification (GTDB taxonomy): domain Bacteria; phylum Bacteroidota; class Bacteroidia; order Flavobacteriales; family Flavobacteriaceae; genus Zeaxanthinibacter. The sequence continues at coordinate 9,733 of CAYSVQ010000129.1, forward strand.
GTGCTGAAGAAAGGCAATCGGGTGCAGTACAGCACCAAGGTTACCCGGCTAAGCAGGAAGGAAGGGTATTTCGAACTGGAAGTGGCGAACACCCAAACCGGCGGCACCTCTGTTTTGCGGGCTAAAAAAGTGGTTTCCGCCGCCGGGCCTTATACCGGTCCCCTGCTGCAGGAAGTGGCCCCGTATTTTGACGCCCTGATCGGCACCCGCCGGTTGTTCCTTGCTTTCCTGAAGCCCACTAAGACAGCTTGGGAGGCGCTGGGGGAAGCAGGCCGGAAGCGCTTGCGGGACTTCTACCCCATGGCCGACCTGGACGAGGAGGGCTTCTATTCCATGATAGAAGGGGACGACAAAGACGGCATCCAGATTATAAAAGTTGGTGGACATTTCAAACGCTCACCCATAGCAAACCTGGACGAGGTCTGGAAACTCCCCGTCACCGAAGCGGAACAGGACTGGGCCCATACCCGCACCCTGAACTACCTCCGCCAACTGGGCCTCCCCCTCCCTGCCGCCGACCTGGAATTTTACAAAGGCTATTCCTGTGTGTATTCCCTCCCAGAATCTGAGATCCCTATTGTTTCGCCCATCCTGACGGACAAGGGCACGCCCGACTCCACCCTGGTAGTCGTAACCGGACTTTCGGGCGTAGGCGCAAAGGGAGCCCTGGCCTATGGGCTGCTGGCCGCCAACCAACTTCTGGGGAAAACGGAGGAAGATACGATGTATCTGAAAGCTATACAGCTGATGGGGCCGGAACGGCTGGCCCAGGACCTTATGGATTTGGAGAAACAGCAAGCCAGAAAAGTGGCGCTCCGGACTGAGTATGAAAAAGGGTTTCTTTTTAAATCAAATTAGGCAAGGGAGTATATTGATTTAATTTTTGGAATTTGTGATTTGAGATTTGGTATCCCCATTATCAATCCGAACGCTTCCCGGACTGGGCAAGTGTGCTGGATTATTTGAGGGAGCGGAGGTAGAATAATTCGAAGACACATGCAAACCATAGGTTGATTACGGTTTTCCGCAAGTTTAGTTCACATAAAAATCATTAGTTTCGGGAACTTCCCCTGATCACTAATTTAATTAATCGATTAAATTTCAATTTGTTAAAAGGACTTCAGTTTTAATGAAACAAATTTATAAGGTAACATATCCAACAGGAAAAATATATATTGGCAAGGATAGTGTAGGAAGTCATCGATATTTCGGTAGTCCCAGTATGGATCTGATAAATCAGGATTTTTTAACTATCCCCGTAAATCAAAGATTGGATTATACGGTGAGAAAAGAGATACTTTGGAAATCCGAAATGGCCACAGAAGAAGAATTATCTCAAAAGGAGGTAGAAATTTATACGAAAATTTCAATCCAATAATCCTGAGATCGGTTATAATCGATGGCCAAAATTTACCAAAGACTAGGTTGGCCGATTATTTTATTATAGCTATCCTACATCTGGTCAAACCAATATCCTTCCAGTTCCCATTAATTTAAATAAATTTACTCTTACAATAATTCAGTGCTTATTAGATCCATTATGAGTGATATAAAAGAAATTACCGACGTTTTAAAAAAATTTCGAGATGATAGAGATTGGGCGCAATTTCATAATCCAAAAGATCTCGCAGTAGCAATAAGCATTGAAGCTGGCGAACTGTTGGAACAGTATCTATGGAAATTGCCTGAGGAAGCAATTGTAGATAAAGTAAAGGAAGAACTTGCAGATGTAATGGCTTATTCATTCTTATTAGCGGAGAAATATGACTTGGATGTAAGACAACTAATAATGGAAAAAATAAATAAGAATGAAGTAAAATACCCTATCAATAAATCAAAAGTGACGGCTAAGAAGTATACCGATTTATGATTAAGGATTTCATAAGTTCCATTGAAATTAATTCATACTCATTTTCGAGTGATGGGTCAGGCCAATACTCGCATAATCATTATATGGCTAACTCTTGGCCAGTTGTTTATATAATTAAAAATGAAAGCATTGGCAAGGCCTACGTTGGGGAGTCTACAAATGCGCTAAAGCGCATGAAAAATCATCTTACAAATAAACTACGTAATGATTTAAATGAACTAGTAGTAATCAGTTGTGATAAATTCAATAAGTCTGCAGTTTTAGATATCGAATCTCAGTTGATAAGCTACATTGATGCAGATAAGCATTATACTCTCCAAAATGTAAACGCTGGTCTCGTTGATCACAATTATTACCAAAAGTCACAATATCGTTTCGTTTTCGAAAGTATTTGGAAAATGTTACTTGAAAAAAAGTATGCCAAAAACCCTATTGAAAGACTTGATAATTCTGACTTCTTCAAATATTCGCCCTATAAAAGCCTGACACTCGATCAACATAACTCGTTAATTGAAGTGCTTGACCTTATTAACAAAAATAAAAAGAACACCATATTCATTGAAGGAAGTGCAGGAACAGGTAAAACCGTTTTAGCGGTTTATTTAATGAAATTGTTGAACACCAGTATTCAAGATTTTCATATTGATGAATCTGACGAGATATACTCCGAACAGATAATGAAAATCCTGGAATTCAAAAAAAGATATCCAGAACCAAAAGTGGCTTTTGTGATTCCAATGACATCACTCAGACAGACCTTGAAAAGGGTATTTCAAAGTGTTAAAGGGTTAAGTGGGAAAATGGTTATAGGGCCAACCGAAGTTTCAAGAAATTTTTATGACCTACTGTTGGTTGATGAAGCGCATCGCTTACGTCAACGAATTGGGCTTACTAGTTACGGAAGCTTTGATGAAGCTAACCGCTTATTAAAGTTTGATATAGACAAAGGAACGGAACTTGATTGGATTTTAAAACAATCAAAAAATCAGATTTTCTTTTATGATGAAGACCAATCTATAAAGCCCACGGATATTGATAAACAACGTTTTATTGCGCTAAAAAGCAAATACCGTCAAAATGTACAGCTAGTTTCACAATTACGAGTCAAAGGTGGATTGGATTATATAAATTTCGTCGACAACTTGTTGCATTGCCGATTAGATCAAGGTGACAATACTTTTCAGAGTGCTACCTACGAAATGAAACTTTACACCTCTTTAAGAGATTTACACGGGGATATTCTCAAAAGAGAGAAACAATACGGTTTATGCCGGCTTTTAGCTGGTTATTCTTGGCCATGGGAATCCAAAAAGGATCGAACGACTGACGATATAGAACTTGACGGTCTGAAGTTTAAGTGGAACACAAAGCATATCGACTGGATCAATTCGGACAACGCGGTAAATGAGATAGGTTGTATCCATACATCTCAAGGTTATGACCTAAATTATTGTGGAGTGATTTTTGGAAATGAAATCAAATTTGATCCAATAACATATCGAATTGAGGTAGATGAAAGTCAATACTTTGATAAAAAGGGAAAACAGGGAATTAGTAATCCTGAAGTTCTTAAGGAATATATCCTGAATATCTACAAAACAATGATGCTAAGAGGAATTAAAGGAACATTCCTTTATGCTTGCGATCCAAATTTGAGAGCATATTTATCGAAGTTTGTGCCAATTAAAGTTACAGAAACTTCAGTTCAAGTAGTAGATTTACTTCCTTTAGATAAAGTCCGACCTTTTGTAAATGCAATACCAATTTTTCGTCTTGATACAGCCGCCGGAGAATTTAGTGACATTCAGAAAGTTGAAGATTTTGATTGGGTAAGAGTTCCAGAAAGTTTTAGGGTCACCCGTGAGCATTTCGCATGTAGGGTAGTGGGAGAATCTATGAATAAGATAATACCAAATGGATCTTATGCCATCTTTCGAAAATATCTTGGAGGTTCTCGAGGTGGTCAAATTGTACTTGTTGAGCATACTGAATTGCAAGATTCAGATTTTGGATCTTGCTACACGGTAAAGGAATATGTGAGCATCAAAAATCAGAATGAAGAGGGTTGGGAACATAAGTCTATAATACTTAAACCATGTAGTACAGATGATAGATATAAGAATATTGTTCTTTCCGATGATGATTTATTATCACTAAAAGTAATTGGTGTTTTCGAACGCCTAATTATCTAAACCTAAAAGTAATATTAAAAATCGTTTAGAAATGCCCTCGATTATCTTAATAAATTCAATAGATAGGTCCTTTTCCTCTTAAAGTCACCTATTTAATAAAAACCAACTCCCCATTCTGGCAGAAGGTTGGAAAGATACTAAAAGAGGTGTTCCCAGCTCAAGTTGGCATACCGAAACACATGAAAACGCCTCCTCATTATACGGGGCGCAATGTTCTTAGAAAAGCCAACAAATCGATTCAAGCGATTGTTACAGTAGCTCCACCACCTTTCAGTACACTAATTTATGCAACCACAGAATAATCTATCACCCTCATCGTTCTGTAATGAATCGTCCTAACCAAAACTTGCCGCCCATGAATTTCAGGAGTTTCTTTATGCTTGCCATTCTCTGTGCCGTCTGGTATGGCCTGGAAACTGCTATTCCGGATCATTTGCTGCCAGCCGGGAACCGGCCGGCCCTCTATGTCGATACGACAATGGCCGGAAAAGTGGTTGCGATTAGCGATGGGGATACCTTCAGGCTCTTTTTAGCTGATTCTTCGGTAGTGAAAATCAGGATAGCCGGGATCGATTGCCCGGAACGAAAACAACCCTTTTCCACCAGGGCTACACAATTTACCTCAGCCGCCATCTTTTCCAAAGAAGTAAAAGTAGCTATACATAACAAGGATCGTTATGGGCGGTATATCGCGGATGTCTTTTACGACCGGAAGAATCTGGGCGAAGCTCTTTTGGAAAATGGGATGGCCTGGCATTATGTACGCTATTCCTCCGACAAAAAATTACAGCAACTGGAAGATAAGGCAAGGAAGGCCAAAGTGGGCTTATGGGCAGATGAAAATGCTGTGCCGCCGTGGGAATGGAGGAAGGGAGTTGGCAGTAGGCGGTAGGCAGTAGGCAGGCTTGGGTTCCGCGTTCCGGGTTCCGGGTTCAAAGTTTGAACATGCCTTCAAAAGTGCTTCTCGGTGCATTGATGAGATTGCTTCATCCTAACGGACCCAGCAAGCTGGGTAAATTCCAAATTACAAAGTACAAGTTCAAGCGCAAGCTCAAGCCTGCCCGGGTATGATACAGACCTTGTTGCTAAAAGTCGTGAGATTTCTCAGTCGCTCCGCTCCTTCGAAATGACATGGGGGTGCTGCGCTCCTTCGAAATGACATATGGGTTGGCTCGCTCCTTCGAAATGACATATGGGGTGCTTTGCTGCCACGCAAGGACAATACACGAACTTCTGCCTACGCATAAACAAATACACAAATCCCCAAATACACCAACTTCTGCCCACTGCCACTGCCAACCGCCTACTTATCAACCAACACCGGTTCCTTAGCCTTCCCAACAACAATTTCGTCTTCCAGCACATCTACCCGCTCCACGGTTTCTCCTTTTTTGATTAGTAACTGGATATCCTCCAGGGCCAGGTAGAGGCAGGGGACGATCAGGAGGATAATTGAGGTAGCAAAGACGATCCCAAACCCAAGTGAAATCGCCATCGGGATAAGGTAGAACGCCTGACTGGAACTTTCCAGGATAATAGGTGCAAGGCCACCGAAGGTAGTCAGAGTCGTAAGCATGATGGGTCGGAAACGGCGCAAGCCGGCTTCATGTATGGCCTCATAGACACTAAGGGTAGCGCGCTTTTTATTGGCATAGTCGATCATGATCAGGCTGTCGTTCACCACCACCCCGCTAAGGGCTATGATCCCCATGAGGCTGACGATAGACAAGTCGTACCCCAGTAAAATATGCCCGATAACCGCACCGATGATGCCAAAAGGGATAGCCGTCATCACGATCAGCGGCTGCGTATAGCTGCCAAAAGCCATGGCCAGTAACACGTAGATGAGCATCATCGCCATCCCGAAACCACTCCAAAGGCTGGAGGTAGACTCCCGCATATCAGCCTGGCTGCCTTCAAAGGTCCAGGTGATTCCGGGGAAATCGGCCCGTAGCTGGGGCAATATTTCTGCCTGCACGGTGCCCAGAACCCGGGTTGTGGCATTGGCGGGTTCAATATCCATACCAACATTCACCACCCGCCGGCCGTCTCTTCGGTTAATACTGGTAAAGGCTTCCCGTTGCTCCACCCGCACCACGTCGAGTAAGGGGATCTCCACCCCGGCCTGGGTACGTACCAGAAAGTTTTCAAGATTCTGTATGTCCTTCCGTTCTTCCAGCGGCAGTTTTACCCGTACTTCAATCTCGTTGAACCCACGCAACTGCCGCATGGCCAGGGCCCCAAAAAAGGCATCGCGTACCTGCCGCCCTATGTCGTTGGAGGTAAGGCCGAGGTTACGGCCTTCTGGCAGCAACTTAAAGTCGTACTGCATTTTGCCCTTATCATAATTATCGTTCACGTCGCGGGTATTCTCAAACTGCTCCATGCGTTCCAGGAAGGCGGTACTGGCTCGTTCCAGCACGTCTATATCCGAATGGCTCAGGTCTACGCTGATGTCTTGCTGATACCCTCCCGGCCCGCGTTCGGCCTCAAAGGTGATCTGGTCTACCCCGGGGATGTCGCCTATATTGTCGCGCCAGAGCGCGATCAGTTCGCCGGCGGACATATCTCGTTCATCCGGGGGTCGCATCACGATCTCCACATCAATAAAGTTCTGCCCCCTTACGTTGGTCTTTACCCCTTCGGCCACTTCGTACAAATTGTGTTCGTCAAACATCCGCTCGGTCGCCCGGGTGATGTCGCCAGCCACCTCGGCGGCCTGGTCCGGGGTGGTCCCAACCGGCAGGCGTACCCCGGCTTCAATCTCATCAGCAGCCACTTCAGGCATCATGATCATCCCCATATGGTCGCTCAACGCAAAGCCCCCGATCATTACAAGCAATGCCACGGCGGCACTCAGGGTTATGTAGCGGTATTGCATGCATTTATCCAGGAAAGGGCGGTAGTAAGTGTCTATAACCCTGTTAAATCCTTTGGCAAAGCGCTCCTGGAAATGTTCGAGTTTCTGAACAATCTTTTTCTTTTTCTTCTTCTTTTTTATATGAGCGAGGTGGGAGGGCAGGATAAAGAGCGCTTCAATCAGTGAAACCGCAAGGATAACAATTACCACGGCAGGCAGCGGCCACCAGAACTTTCCCGTTTCTCCCGGCATAAACAGCAGCGGAATAAAAGCGATGATGGTGGTAATGATACTAAAGGTCACCGGCATGGCCACGTCCTTGGTCCCCGCAATGGCGGCATCCATAAAACTATAGCCCTGTTGCCGGTATTCATAAATATTTTCCCCGACTACTATGGCGTCGTCCACCACAATCCCAAGTACTACCAGGAACCCGAACATGGAGATCATATTGATGCTTAGGCCGATCATCGGCAGGAAGACCATCCCTCCCACAAAGGAGATTGTCATCCCCATCATCACCCAGAAAGCCAGTCGGTATTCCAGGAAAAGTGTGAGGATAACCAAGACAATAATAATTGCGATGATCCCGTTTTCTGTCAGCAGCGACAGCCTTTCGCGGTAGTCTTCGGCCCGGTTGCTGTCGATCCGTGACTGTACCCCCGGAGGTAACTGAAACTCGGCCAGGATTTCCTTTACTTTCTCCTCTATCTCCTGTGGCGATTGGCTGCCCACGCGGAAAATATTGAGCCCAATATATTTCTGACTGTTAAACTCCCCGTGGAAACCGGTTTCTTCAAAGCCGTCGTTAATGGTAGCGATATCGGCCAGGGTTACCTTGGCCCCTGTGGGAGAAGATACAATGGTAATATTACCGTACTCCTCAGCCCACTGCTTGCGTTCCTGCATCCGCAGCAGGATCTCCCCGGAGCGGGTAGCGACTGCCCCTGCCGGGACATCCTGGCTGCTCTGGGCAATGATGTCGGCCACCTGCCCCAGTGTTAAATTATACTTTCGGAGGGTGGTACCCGGGATTTCCACATGGGTCATATATTCGGGAACATTCCCGAACTCCACCTGGGTGATCTCCGGGTTACTCAGCAAAAGAACACGCAGTTGTTCGGCCAGTTTACGCAGGGTCCATATATCCACCTCGCCGTAGAGCCCGATTTCCATAACGTCCTGCTGCTGGTCCTGCAGGGCTACCTGCGGTTGTTCTATATCGTCCGGGAAGGTGCGGATGCGGTTTACCTCCTGGTCTATTTCCTGGAAGGCCTTCATGCGGTCGGTGCCGGGCACCAGTTCGATAAGCACTTCTCCGGAGCCTTCATTGGCGGTAGATACGATCTCGCGGATGCCCTGTATGCCCCGTATAGCTTCTTCAACTGGCAGGATAATGCCTTGTTCCACCTCAGCCGGGGAGGAGCCGGGATACACCACGCTTACTTCCACAAAATCAAGCTGGAACTGGGGAAAGACTTCCTTCTGGATGTTGAACATGGTCCAGATCCCGCCCACCAGCAAAACGATCATCAGGAGGTTGGCCGCCATGGAATTACGTGCCATAAAGGCGATAGCTCCTTCCTTTCGTGGTTTTTGATCCTTCCTTTCTTCCATAGCGTTCCTATTCTTCTGTACTGCTTACTCGCTGCACCGTCTCCTTTTCCTCAGTCTCTGCTTCGGTACGCAACGCGAGGCCTTCTGCCACCGTGCTCAGGCTGGAGGTCACCACCATCTCATCTTTTTCGAGCCCCTGGTTTATATAGGCATAGTCGGTGTCACTCAATACTACCTGTACATCGCGTATGTTCAGGGTCCCTTCGCGCATTACCCAAACGGTTTGATTGGTGCGTATATACTCCCGGTTGATACGCACTACACTATCAATCGTCTGCGCTTCGATCTCGGCATCCACAAAGGCGCCGATCATCAGTTTGGGCATATGGGCGTTCTCCGGGCGGTGGGCCAGGGGGTCTTCCACCTGCACCAGGACTGTGGCCAGCCTGGTCTGGCTGTCAAGGGCCCCTACCTGACCATAGAGCCTGCCTTCCCTGTACGTTCCATCATTCCACGCGGAGCGGTTCATGATCTTTACTTTGGAGCCCTCCGGGTTTTGGGCATCAGGGAAAGTGAGCCACTGGAGTTGGGCAACGGGCAAAGTAAGTTCCACCCAGTAAAAGTCAGTGCCTACAAGGCGCCCGAGGTCTGCCCCGGCTGCCACCTGAGAGCCGGTGGTGACATTCTGTGTAAGAATATGCGCGTCGAAAGGGGCACGAATGGAAGTTCGGGAAAGGTCGAGTTGGGCCTGGCTTACCGCCGCCTGTGTGGCCTTCACCCTGGCGGCTACGGCCTCAAGCTGCGGTTCACGCAGCACCAACTGCTGTTCTTCGGGTGAAAGGGAATCCCCGCCCACCAGGGCGAGGTCTTGCCGGGCCACCTGTTGCCGACCCATTTCCATATTGAGGTCGGTCTGTGCCTGCATATGTTCACTGCGTCTTAGTTCGAGGATATTCCTGTAATCCGAGGGGTCTATCTGTAACAGTAGTTCTCCTTTTTTCACAAATCCGCCTGGAACAAAGGCCGGGGAACGCCGAACCACCGGCCCGCCCACTACCGGACTCAGCATGACATCTTCCACGGCCCGTACACTGCCGGTTGCCGGGATCATAGGCTCAAAGTTACCTTGCTCCGCTGCCACCACCTCTACCAGCATGGCCGTTTGTTTGGTGGCCCCTTCCTGTTGGGTGGTGGGTTCCGTGGAGTAGATGAGCAGGATCACGAGGACGGCGGCCAACAGGATACCGCCGCATATCAGTACTATTTTCTTTGTGTCCATAGATTCGTTTTAACTGTTATTCGGCTCCTCCCGCGGCGGCCAGCTTTAGGGTTTCTTCGGTTTCAAAACTACCTGCCAAGGCGCGGTAAAGGGCGATGCGGATCTCCAGGCGGGCAAGCTGTTCGTCTATATAATCGCGCCTAAGCTGCTGCTCCTGGTCGAGCCCAAGCAACACGTCGAGGTACACGCTCAGGCCATTTAGAAATTCGTTCCGCAGCTGGCCGTTGGTTTTCTGGGCCAGGTCGAGTCGCCTTTCCAGGACCTCCAGCCGCTGGTTTTGATTGTTTTCCCGGATGAGGGCGTCCTCAACCTCGCGAAAGGCGACAAGCACGGTTTGCCCGTAGTTGGAAAGCTGTTGCTTTTTAACCGCCTCGCTGCGGTCGGCCTCGGCTTTCAGGCTGCCTCCATAGAACAAAGGTGCCAGCAGGTTGCCACCAATGTTATAGGCCCAGTTCTCGAGGAGGGACTGGAAGTCGTTTGCCCGCAACTGGGCCGACATGTCTACAGACAGTCTCGGATATTTGTTGCTCACGGCAGCCGCCCAGTCGCGGTCGGCAGCCAGGAGCTGCAGGTAGGCCTGCTGTACATCCGGGCGGCGGCGTACCAGGTCCATGGGCAGGCCGGTTTCCGGGAGGGGTGGCAATTCGGGAAATAAAATACTGTCGTTCAGAAAACCGGTTTCCTGCTGGGGTGACCTGCCCAGAAGCACGGCCAGCTGATTTTCCAGGATAGCCACATTGGTTTCGAAAAAAATCTTCTGGTTACGGGTAGCTTCCAGCAATTGGGTTTGCCGCAGGATATCCACGGCCCGGATCTCCCCGCTGCCAAAGCGGGCGCGGATGAGTTTTACTATGTTTTCGTTTGTGGTGATCTGCTCTTCGGTCAGGGCCAGTTGGCTGCGGGCGGCCTGCAGGCGGTACCAGCTAAGGGCGATCTCCGCGGAGAGGGAAATGGCTGCTGCCTGGTAGTCAGACAGGCTGGCCTGTGCCCTGTATTTCTCGGCCTGTACCCCGCTGCGGATGCGGCCCCAAAGGTCGATTTCGTAATCTGCCCCCAGGCCGAATTGAACATTTTCACCCCCGGCAAAATCAGGCTCCGGAAAGCGGATAGCGCTCTGGGCGGAGGCGTCGATCTGTGGCCAGCGGTTCCCGGCTTCCCGCCTTGCCACGGCTTCGGCCGCCCGGAATTGCTGCCAGGTGGCGGCCAGGTCGAGGTTGCGGGTAAGGGCGCTGTCGACCAGGGCGTTCAGCGCGGGGTCGTCGAAGCTTTGCCACCAGCGGTCGGAAATGAGTTCGGTGCCGGTTTGTGAGAAGGGCGGCGGAGTATCCAGTGGTAATTCGGTGGAAGAGGGTTTGGGGGCACAAGCGGTTTGCAGGAAGAGCAGGAGCAACAGGACGCAACAGAATCCAGGGCTCATGCATAGCGCTACCCCCCGGGCAATGCCGGATGCAGGTTCCATGACCAGTTTGCCTATGTGCATCGTTACTGTTCTCGAATCTTAAATTAGCAGGATGGGCTACCAGAAGGATGATGGCTGTGGAGGGACCCCTCTAAATAACGCCAAACCCAATACTACTAAAGTTACAGGATTTTGATGATGCAGGAGGAAGAAGGTTTAAGCCAAAAAAATGAAGATTTTGCAATTAACTGATATACAGTAGGTTATGAATAGTTAAAGGTTTGCTAAAATTCAGTTGGCAGTTGGCAGTACGAAGTACGCAGTCGGCAGTCGGCAGTCGGCAGTCGGCAGGTAGTCCGGCAGGAGTAAAAAACCTCCCTCCTAAAAAGGAGGGATTGAGAGAGGTGTTGCCCGGGATGCTCCTACTCAAGCTTTTGCGTAACACACCCCTTAGTCCCCTACTTCGCTATGCTCAGTACAGGCCTTAATAGAGGGGATACCCAGGATCAAGCTCTATCATAATCACATAAAACCTCCTGCGCCAAGACTTCGGAGGGCAGGCAGATACACAAATTCCAAAATACACCAACCCCTGCGCTACTGCCTACTTGATCATGAGGATAGCCTTTATCCAACGCTGCGGTAAAATTGAGGCAGGAGTAAAAAACTTCCCTCCTAAAAAGGAGGGATTGAGGGAGGTGTTGCCCGGGATGCTCCTAATTAAGCTTTTGCGTAACACACCCCTTAGGCCCCTACTTCGCTATGCTCAGTACAGGCCTTAATAGAGGGGATACCCAGGATCAATCTCTGGCATAATCAAATAAACCTACTGCAGCCAGCAAGCTGGGGAAATTCCAAATCACAAATCATAAATTCCAGATTCTGGCCAACAAATCAACGAATCAACCCGCCGGTAGTCAGCAAGCTGGCACAGCCCCACAGGAGGCGGGCAGGCACATCAACAAATCAACCATCAATTTAACGAAGAAAATATCGTATTTTAAACTCAAAAATGCCTTATTCCAGAAGAACCATGATGCGGCAATCCCTGCTTGGGGGATTAGGGGTGGTGAGCCTGCCATCCCTCCTGGCCTTTGTAAAACCGGATTCTATGTTACAACGACCCATTCCCTCTTCGGGGGAAGCATTACCCCTTGTAGGCCTGGGCACCTGGCAGACCTTTGACGTGGGGACGGCGCCTTCCGGGCGGGATCCCCTGTCGGAAGTACTGAAGATCCTCCTGGAACAGGGGGGTAAAGTAATAGATTCCTCCCCCATGTACGGCAGGTCTGAGGCGGTAGTAGGCGAGCTAACGGCAGCCACGGGAAAGGCTTCCGATTTCTTTTATGCCACCAAGGTGTGGACCAGGGGCGAACAGGCCGGGCGGAGGCAAATGGAAGATTCCATGAAGAAAATGCGCAGAAGCGAAATGGACCTTATGCAGATCCACAACCTCGTCGACTGGAAAACCCATGTGAAAACCCTGAAATCCTGGAAGGAAAGCGGCAAAATCCGATACTGGGGCATCACCCATTATGTTGATTCGGCCCATGGGGAACTGGAGTCCATTATCCGGGCGGAACAACCCGACTTTGCCCAGTTTAACTATTCTGTCCGCTCCCGGCACGCGGAACGCTCCCTCTTCGATACCTGTCAAAAGCACAAAACGGCGGTTATTGTGAACCAGCCCTACGAAGGCGGGTCGCTCTTCGGGCTTGTAAAAGGCAAAGACCTGCCCGAATGGGCGGCAGACTACGACATCAAGAGCTGGGGACAGTATTTCCTGAAATTTATCCTCTCTCACCCGGCGGTCACCTGCATAATCCCCGGCACCTCCACCCCCCGGCATATGCTGGATAACACCCTGGCCGGCTATGGGCGGCTGCCCGATGAGGCAGGACGGGAAAGGATGTTTCAGGGAATTAACAACTAAACGGAATTTCAAGTACTAGCGCAAGATCAAGTACAAGCATGCCGGAGTCCCCGACTTGGCGGGCCTCTGGAGGGGTGTCCCGACGCTCTCTTCGTTCCCGCCCGACTGAACGTCGTTCGGGCGGGTGGCAGGGATTCATTCCCCTCTTCATCTGAAGAGGGGAGTTTTTGGAGTTCTAATAAACTCTTTCCTAACCTCATTCCTGCCTCCAAATAACCTGGACAGCATTGTCTGAAAGGAGGAGAATCTCGGGATAAATTAATATTAACGGCACAATCAAAGCTCCTCCCTTTAGTTAAAGGGAGGTGTCCCTACCGAACGAAGTGAGGGTAGGGACGGAGGGTTTGGATTAGTAGGCAGGCTTGATTCCATTGATGAGATTGCTCCGTCCCGAGGCAGCGCTCGTGACTCGCAAAGATGGTGGTTTTCAAATCACCCATTTACCAATGTCCTATCCCTGCGTCCAAATAAACCAATCCCTGGCTACAAATAAACCCATCAACCCGCCCGTAGCCAGCAAGCTGGCTCAGGCGGGCAGGCAAATCAACCTATCACATTCCTGTCTCCAAATAAACAAATACACAAATCCCACATACACTTTCTTCTTCTTCGTATCTTAAACCAACAAACCAGCCAATCATGAAAATCCTCCTCGCTTCTATCGGGACCCG
>CAYSVQ010000130.1:0-46435 GCA_964434565.1 uncultured Flavobacteriaceae bacterium
ATCAAGGGTAACTTTTTCCTAAAATAATCAAATTTCTGTGAGGTTTAAAGATTTCAAAACTATGGTTAACAAGAAGAATGTTCTGGTTTTTTTGCATTTATTCACCTTTTGCTGGCTGCATGCACAAATCTCTGGGGTGCATTCCCACAACGATTACTATCAAAGCGTTCCATTTTGGAAGGCATTTGCGGCCGGGGTAACTTCCATTGAGGTAGATGTTTATTTGAAGGGGAGGCAACTTTTGGTTGCCCATGATGCTGAAGAACTGAGAGCGGATTGGACGTTGGAACGTCTCTATCTTGATCCACTCCAAAAGGCTATAGAACTAGACCTTGAACCCAAGGGAATACAACTCCTTGTTGATGTAAAATCAGAAGCATACCAGACACTGGAGGTCCTGGTAAGTTTATTGGAGAATTATCCGGGCATTACGAATCATAAGGAGACTTCTATCGTAATTTCAGGTAACAGGCCAACTCCGGCAGATTATGTAAAGTATCCATCATACATATATTTTGACTATCAGAGTTTGGAAATCATAGAAGACCCATTGGTACTTGAAAAAATTGCCCTGCTGAGTCTGAACTTTAAAAGTTACTCCCTGTGGAACGGCTTGGGGAGACTTACCAAAGAAGATTTAACAAAGGTAATTTCCATCATTGATAAAGCTCATTCCTTTGATAAGCCATTTCGGTTTTGGGCCACCCCGGATTCAAAATCAGCATGGAAGGCCTTGAATGCTTTAGGAGTGGATTTAATAAATACGGATATGCCGTTTGAATGTGTCGATTATCTTGGTTCTTTACCAAAGCGGGTTTATAGAAATTATGAAGTATCTGAAGTTTATACTCCGGAATTTACCCCTGATGGAAACTTGGAAAAGCCAGAAAATATTATTCTGTTTATTGGTGATGGTAACGGGCTATCCCAAATTTCCGCTGCCGCCCTGGTGAATGGGGGTAATCTGACTTTGACCCAATTAAGGCAGATAGGATTGCTCAAAACCCAGTCTGGCGATGATTTTACTACAGATTCTGCGGCCGCTGCCACGGCCATGGCCACTGGTGAAAATGTACCAAACAGGGCCATAGGCGTTAATAAGGATGGAACACCTCTTCCCAACCTCATAGAACTTTTTGAGGGCATGGGATACGCAACAGGCATTATAACATCGGATGAGATTTCAGGGGCTACCCCAGCTGCCTTTTATGCACATCAGAAAGACAGGTCTATGACAAAAGGTATCCTCAAGGATCTATTACATAGTCCACTTACCATATTTGTTAGTGCCGGTACTGTACCTTCAGAGGACGATGCGCTATCGGCCAACTTTGAGTTTTTGGAAACCATACAGGAATTTGAAAAAAAAACAACGGGAAAATACGCCCATATTTTTCAAAGCGACACAACGACTGCACCCTTATCTACAGCTGTAAAGTACGTTTTGACTAATTTTAGAAAAAGAAACAAACCATTCCTTTTGATGGTGGAAGGCGCGAAAATAGATTCATATGGCCATGCCAATAAGATAGACCGCCTTCTAGAGGAAAGCCTCGCTTTTGACCGCGCCATTGCTGAAGCGGTCCAATTTGCAGATACTGAGAAAAACACCCTGGTCCTGATCTCTGCCGACCATGAAACAGGAGGACTGACTATTCCGCAGGGAAACACCGGCACTAATACCATTGAAGCTGATTTTACCGGCGATGACCATACAGGAGTTTTTGTTCCCATATTTGCCTATGGCCCCAGATCCCAAATGTTTAAGGGAGTTTACGAAAACAGTTCGCTTTTCGATAAAATCCTGGAAGCTTTGGATGTTTCTAAAGTTAAATAACAGGGATCATAATTTTCGAAGAAGAGTTAACCAACGGGTCTATAAAAGTCTCATAATCTTATACTAAAAGAAAATAAGTTAATTAATAGTAAGCAAATTCACTTAAGACTTTACACATAGTAAACATTTTTATTCCTAAAACCCTTTAATCCTGCTCATTTTATAAGGTACTCTTAATAATGAAGTAACCTTTTCCATGGTACAGCCCTGTACTTTTACTGAGCAAAATTAAAAAAAAGAGCCTGCTGCAAGAGGCTCTTTAATAAAGCATCGAAAAATACTCAATCATCCAACACTTTACTTTATGTATTCAAAAATCCGATTAACCAAAATCACCATGGCATCTGCCTTGTTGATTTCATGGGCTGGATACCCAATGGGGTCGCATTATTCAAAATCTATAGATATTGAAAATGACCGGACTGATAAACCCCTTTCCGTTATAAAATCTGAAAATGCGCTTCAGCAGGTTGTAACGGGTTCTATAACCGATGAAGCCGGGATTCCTTTGCCGGGCGCCACAGTAATTGAAAAGGGCACCACCAAAGGGGTAACTACAGATTTCGATGGAATGTTTTCCATTGAGGCCGCTGGCGATGCCGTTTTAGTTATTTCCTTTTTAGGATATGCCACGCAGGAGGTTGCCGTAAACGGAAGGACTTCTGTAAATGTACAACTCGCCGCAGACGCCACCCAGTTAGATGATGTGGTCGTAGTTGGCTATGGCGTGCAGAAAAAATCTGATGTAACAGGTTCCATTGCCTCTGTACAAAGTGAGGATTTCAATAAGGGGGTGGTAGCTAACCCGGGTCAATTGATTCAGGGTAAATTGGCGGGCGTCAATGTTTCGTCCGTAAGTGGTGAACCCGGTGCGGCACAGAATATCATAATCCGCGGTGTGGGAAGTCTCAGATCCGGAACTACCCCGCTTTTTGTTATTGATGGTTTTGTTATCGATAACAGCGCAACAGGTTTAGAGTCTAACCCCTTAAATTTTATTAATCCGCAGGATATAGCCTCAATTGATGTTCTGAAGGATGCTTCCTCAACTGCAATATATGGTGCACGAGCGGCAAATGGTGTAGTTGTGATTACTACAAAAAGAGGCAAAGCAGGTAAAACTGAAATGAACTTGTCGGTATCCACTGCTATTTCGTCAATTTCAAATAAAATAGACGTTTTCAGCGCCAACGAATTCAGACAACAGGTTGTAACCGCCGGTGGTACATTGGACGATCAGGGTGCGAATACGGACTGGCAGGATGAGCTGACAAGAACCGGTGTTTCCAAAAATGTCAACTTCTCTATGAGCGGAGCAGCAACAGACAAATTTTCGTATTATGTTTCTACCGGCCTGGACGACCAGGAAGGTATTTTCGACAACAGTTCTTTGAAAAGGTATTCGGGACGGGTAAACCTTAATCAAAAAGCACTGGATGGCCACTTTAATGTGGATTTCAACTTAACGGCTTCAAGAGTCCTGAACTATAGGGCGGATGCCACTTCAACCACCTCGGATATGTTACAGTTGAATCCTACCATTCCGGTTTACACCAATGGGGAGCCCACCTTTTTGGATGAACGCCTGAACCCGTTGCTTCGAAATCGGATATATTCAGATGAAGCGAATAGCAACCGTATTTTAGCCAATATTATGCCCTCCCTGGAAATTGTAAAAGGGTTAACATATAGACTCAACCTGGGGGTGGATTATGCTACCAGCAACCGTGATGAACAGCAGATACCTTACGTGCTGCTGGAAGGGAACGAGGACGGTTTTTTAAATACAATAACCACTGTCAACAGCAATTTTCTGGTAGAAAATACTTTGACTTATGTCTTCAACCAGGGCATTCACAATTTTGTGATTCTGGCCGGTCATTCATACCAGGAAACAGAATTTGAGCAAAAGAGAATTGAGCTCGACGGATTTGCCAATAACGGCATAGAGCCTAAGTACCAAGACCAGATAAGTACGGATGTATTGCCTACCACGCAATTGGCAGTTGCTACCAGAAATGAGCTTCAGTCTTTCTTTACAAGATTAAATTATTCCTATGACAACAAGTATTTATTAACTGCAACTATGAGGGCCGATGGTTCTTCCAAGTTTGGAGAGAACAATAAATATGGTTATTTCCCTTCCATTGGCCTGGGCTGGAATATCAGCAATGAAAATTTCATGGCCGAGAATACCTTTATTAGCAATTTAAAACTGCGTGCCAGCTGGGGTCAGACGGGTAACCAGGATGGGATCGACAGTAAGGTGAGCCTGGCAAGTTTTATAGATTCAAAAACACAAAATGACACCTATCCGATAAATCCTAATACGGCAACATTAGATGATTATCCTTTTGGGACTGTGGCCGTTCGTACAGATAACCCCGACCTGAAGTGGGAGGTTGCCACGCAGACAACAGTTGGTCTGGATTTTGGACTAATGAACAACAGGCTTACCGGATCACTTGATTTCTTTAATAAAGTTACAAGCGATGTGGTCTTGTTCGCTTTTAAGATAGACCCGATACAACCTACCGAGAAGTTCTGGACAAACATAGAGGATATGGAAATCAAAAATAAAGGTGTTGAATTGGCGTTGGATTACACCAGCGATTTAACAAATGATTTTTCATACAATATAGGGGGTAATGTTTCGTATACAGACAATAAAGTTGTTAACTCTCCTTATTCTATTTTAACTACGGGTGCGGCACAGGGTTCTGGGCAAACAGGGGCTACCATAAATGGTTACTTAAACAATGAGCCGGTAGGGACCTTCTATTTAAAAGAATTTATCGGGATTAATGACGAGGGCTTTAATCAGTTCAGAGATGTCGTAGCCGACGGAGAGTCTTTGGATAATGATCGAATTGCCGCTGGAAGTGCCTTACCAGATATTCTATATGCCTTCTTCGTAAATTTACGCTATAAGAATCTTTCATTAGGCTTAAATTTTAACGGGGTTGCCGGCAATAAAATATACAACCACACGGCCATGACCTTATTCAGTAAAGGTCAGTTGAGCAGAAACCTGAATGCAACAGACTTTGCCGTGCAGTTTCCCAATGAGAGCATAAGCAATTCAAATGAAGTCTCAACCCGTTATTTGGAAGACGGAGACTTTTTGAGACTGAACAACGCCACTTTGGCCTATAGCCTGAATCCTGAAACATTTGGGATTGGCAATCTGGTTAACAACCTTAGGATTTCTGTGACCGGACAAAACCTTTTTGTGATTTCGGATTATTCCGGTTTTGACCCGGAGGTAAATACAGGCAATACCATCGATGGGATTCAGACCTTTGGAATTGATCGTTTTACCTATCCGACACCGAGAACAATACTGTTTGGTTTAAATGCTTCCTTTTAAGAAGCCGGTTAAGACAAAACCGAAATGATTATTACACCATTATATCACCAGCATACAGATTTAAGACTACAAGGAATATCTACTATACCAGGAACAACAAAAAAATATTCAAATGAAAAATAAATTTATAATAATCCTGCTTGCAATTTCCTACTTAGGAAACTGGAGCTGTACAGATTTGGAAGAAGAAAGAATTGATGAAGCAGAATTCGGCGGGCAAGCCGAGACTATCAGCGGGGCTATAGCGCCCGCTTATGGATATGTATCCTGGACCTGGAGACATACCAATTATTACGGCCTGCAGCTTATTGCAGCAGACGAAGCCATGTTGCCTTACCGCGGGGGAACAGATTGGTTTGACGGCGGTAAATTCCTGGCAACTCATGCCCACACCATTACCCCAACCAATGATCTGGTTAGTGATTCATGGAACGAACTTACTACCAATATATCAAGAACCCTGGCGGCTATAGAAGTGTTGAAGCCATTATCGGAGGAGGGAGATACAGAAGCAACAGGAGCCATGTACGAAATGATAGCTTTAAGGGCATATTTAAACATATTGCTATTAGATAGCTGGGGTGTTGTTCTGAAGAAAGAATCCATAACTGAACTTTCGGAGGTACTAAGAACCCAGGAGGCTATTGATTATATTGAGAGTGAATTACTATCCGTAGTAGATGTGATCAACACCGATAAGGGATCTGGAAGAATGACACAGTCTGTGGTATGGGGACTGTTATCCAGGCTATACCTGAATGCCGGTGTTTATCGTGATCCATATGGCACGCCAGATTTTACAACAGACGATATGGAGAAGGTAATACAATACACCAATCAAATAATCAATTCAGGTTTGTACGCTTTATCTCCGGAATATTTTGATTTGTTTAATGACGATAACCGTGATAACCCTGAGTTGATATTTGCCTTAGACCAGCGTGGCCAGCTAAGTGAAGAGCATAGTCGCTGGGCCTATTGGCCCATAGCCGGATCCATGTTCCCAAGACCTGAGTATCCCAGTGCAGACGGAACAGACGGCCCTGCTATAACCTCAGATTTCTATCAAACCTGGGTTGATGCTTACGGGGCTGTTGACCCTGCCGAAGCCGATGCGCGTTTCTACCAGAAGAACACGATAATACCTGAGGCGCAGTTACAGGATTTTATGAATCGCGAGCAGGTGCCTGCCACCGAAACCGAAAATAGTTATTATTGTGTGGTTCCCGAAGAGTTTGAAATGGACCGAGGTATTTTGAGAGGTATTCAATGGGGGCCGCGTAAAGGAGATGATGGCGCATTTCTGACATGCGACGGCGGGCAGGTACGAATTTATCCTGTTGTTCAGACAAAAGGAAATGGACCTGACAGGGATGTAGGTTACGTTAACCATACCTCGGATGTTAATTTCACCATCGAAGGCTCTTTACACAACACAGGATACAGACCATCAAAATACCAATTCAGCCGTACTTCACCCAATGGCAACAATTTCAGTAGCGTTGATCTGGTTCTCATGCGATTGGCTGAGATTTATCTGATGCGCGCCGAGGCTAAATTAAGAAATGGGGATGCCGCAGGTGCCTTGGCGGATGTAAATACCGTAAGAACCTCAAGAACAGCCCGCCCGGAGCAAACTCCGGCCGCACTTTCAACATTGGATTTGCAGATTTTGTACAGGGAACGGGGTTTTGAGTTGTATTGGGAAGGTTTTAGGAGAACGGATCAGATTCGATTTGGGACCTATGAGGATACCTGGACTGATAAAACCAATGCTGATGCAAACAAACGCTTGTTTCCGATTCCACAAAGTGCAATTGATGGGGCATCAGGAATACCCGGCTTTTTGGATCAGAACCCAGGATATTAAGGTTAAAAATCTATTAGCTATATACGGCAGGGACTTGTTTCTTGCCGTTTTTTGTTGTGGAATTGATAGGTTATAAATGAACATAATAATGGAACTGATTTCTTTGAGATCTCGTATTAAGGGTACCGTATTTTGGGACAGCCTTCTTAAGTATAAAGTATTTTACTTAATTCCTTTGATGGTTTTATTTTTTTCAAACTCCCTTTGGGGTCAATTGGATACAGAAATAAAAATAGCATTTATGGCAGATGTTCATTTTGCTGATGTTTATCCAAACCCGGAAACTGGGAAATATGTCATAGCAAATGATACTACCACCAGTCTGATAAGGACCATGAACGCCCAACTTCATTCCACACGCCTTTTTAACGAAAATTATTTTGCATTCAGGGCGGCATTGGAGGATGCTGTCTCAAAAGGTATTAAAATTATAGCCCTTCCGGGCGATTTCAGTGATGATGGCCAACCTATGAATATCAAGGGTTTAAATCGGTTATTAGACCAATATTCCAAACGTTATGGACTTACTTTTTTCCTGGCTCCCGGGAATCATGACCCCACCACACCTTTTGGCAGGAAAGGAGGGAAGAAGGATTTTTTGGGAGACAATGGAAAGGCGCAACCAATTATGAGCGAAGCAGGCATGCATGAGTCTGATTCCATCAATGAAAATCCCACTATCATTCTCAATGAAGTTAAGGAATGGGGATATGAGGAGATCGTTAGCGAGCTGAATGAGCATGGTTTTTTTCCTAAAAGGGAGTATATATATTGGGAAACCCCTTTTGCCCCTTACGACTATGAAAGTTATACGTTTAAAAAAGCGGTTAGAGCCTCCGGAATCAGTAAGCGCGGTTTTGCCGCCAGTTATAGTGAGGTAAACTTGCCTGATGTGAGTTATTTGGTGGAACCTGTTAATGGGCTGTGGCTCCTTGCTTTGGATGCCAATGTTCATCTCCTGAATGATAGCGGCGAGTTTCACGGGAACGGAATTGGTTACAACCAGGTATTGAAGCATAAAAAACACCTGATATCATGGACCACTAAAGTTGTAAAGGAAGCTTCGCGTTTAGGAAAGGTCTTAATAGCATTCAGCCACTATCCTATGCTGGACTTTAATGATGGTGCTTCCGAAGAGATGATAAAACTCTTCGGAGAAGGGGCTTTTCAGGCCCGCAGAAATCCCGATGATTTGGTTGGCGAGATTTTTGCCGATACCGGCCTTAGGGTACATGTTGGTGGTCATATGCATTTGAATGATACGGGCAGCTTTAAAAGTAGCCGGGGAAATACCTTGATTAATGTACAGACGCCTTCTTTGGCAGCATACCCGTCTGCCTATAAAATCATAACCATACACAAGTCACATGTTCTGGAAGTGAAGACGATACTCTTGGACAGTATTCCCGGATACAATACTTTTTTTGAATCCTACGAAGTTGAGCACGAATTTTTAAGTTCGCTGCCAAAAGAAAATATATGGAATAAGATGTTGCTTTCGGCGCAAAGCTATGAAGAGTTCGTAAACGGGCATCTGCAGGATTTGGTGCGATTACGTCTAATTCCCGGTGATTTTCCAATGGAGATGCTGGAATCTTTAAAGTTAAACGGCTGGGAGTTGTTGGTTTTTTCCAAAATCGAAGAAATTCTGACGGTAAAGGATTTTAGTGATTATTTGGAATCAAACGACTTCAGAAAAAAGTACATAAAGGCAAAAGAGCAGGCAGAAATAGCATTAGACAATCTGGGACAGAAGAAGGCGGATTTCGTTAATTGGGATGGAACAGAACTGATTCTCGATTTTTACAGACTCAGACTGGCTGATAAACTTGCACTTAAAACAATCCCGGAAGAACGATTAATGGCCTATACAATCCTTTTTGATTCCCTCTTTGAAAATGAGGATAATAAGGAATTAATTTTACTGAAGACTTTTGCCCGGATCTTTCAGAAACAACTCAATGGCGAACCAGCCATAGATTTTATGATTGATTTGCAATCGGGCAGCGTTGTGCCGAAAGTTAAATGAAAAATTTGTTTTAAACTGTCAGATACCATTACTATGGTGGCAGTAAAAGGCTTTCCGGCGCCGGTTTTCAAATATTGCTCCAAATTATTAGCCTATTGAAAAAACAGGGATACACAAAACAGAACAATAAGACGCTCGTTTTTTGTGAAAGAAATACGAAACTTATTTTTAAATTCGATTATTTAGTTGAGCCCTGGTCTGCAATACTGTCGTTTACAATTTCGCCGGAGGCGTTTAGTTCCTTTTCCACAAAGTAAAGGCCATTAAGGCCAGGTTCATATTGGGTAATCGCTACATTATTGGTGTTGTTCGCCAAAATACCCGCTGGGTTGTAACGCTCAATAGTTTGCACCATACCTGAGGGAGTCAAAGTATACTGGTAAATGGCTGTGCCGAATTCATCGGAAATCGGTTTCAGGTCCGTTCCGTAAGTGGTCGACCTGGTCGATTGGCCAATATTGCTCCATTCATATTCGACCTTGTGATACCCGTATTCACCAATTGCAGGGTTTTTCTCTTTGTCGAAGTAGGCATAAGTTAAGGTATGGCCCAAATTATCCAATGTCCATTTTTCTAGGGCAACCCCTTCTGGGTTGTTGGTTAGTCTATTTTTTTCATCGACATATTCCAAACCGGTTAATAAATGCCGCTTATTATAAACGTAATTAATGGCACTCACCCCGTTTTGATTTTTGGTTCGCTGATTGTTTCGGTCCAAGTATTCAACTCTGGATACATTGCCATATGGGGTATAATAATACCTGGTAATGGCGACACCTTTCTTGAGTCTGTTATTTGAATCATATTCTAAGATAAGCGAATCCAATCCGGACGTATTGGTATGGATAAGAGATTTGAATGTCCCATCGATTTCGGCGGGGTGCATATGTTTATCAAAATTTGTTCGCTTATAAAGTACGTTTCCTTCGTCATACGCATATACATTGTAAGTAACGCTGTCGGTGGAAAATGCCAATTCATTATTTTTATTGAAATAGGCAGTTTTCAGTTTATTGCCTTTGGCGTCATATTTCCAGCGAATGGTGGTAACATCGGTCTCAAATTCCCTTGGTCTGCCTATGGAATCGTATGCAGCCGCTTCAATTTGATTCCCTGAACCATCGTATTTGTAGTGGTAGGTTACTACCCCGTCATCTGTTTTAGCATAGTTTTCATTGGAGTCGAAATGTGTTTCCTTAATGACCTGTTTTTGGGCATTAAGGTTTTGGACGGTTATGGCTACCTTAAGATCATTTTCAAAAATATTGCTATAGGCATCTACATTGAAGATCTTTCTGACAGTTTCATTTTCGTAAACATACTTAAGCGCTCCATCTTTTTTGTCACTAAACCGCATCACATATTCGGGGTAAAATTTCGCTTCGAAAAGTATGTTTCCTTCTGCATCGTAATCAATCACCTTCTGAAAATAATCATCGTTGGCCACGATTGGCTGGTGTTTGGTATTGAAGCGTTTCACGCTCGTCTGTCGATCATGAACATCATACGTATACTCATAAATCGAAGCACCATTATGATCATAGGTTTTCTCACCATCGGCATCCAGCGAAGTGATCCTGACCTTCCGGCCCCATTGATCATACTCATACTTAAGATGGTAATCGCTTAAGTGAAGCGCAAAATTACCATGTTCATCATACAAACGTTTGAAAAGACCCACATGTTCTTCGGAATAGGTCGTTTCATAGCGCGCAATATATGAATCATCATTTTTTGCACGATTCCTGCGGTCTAGATTTTCCACAAGGATGGTCCGTTCTTTTTCGTCCAGGGTTCTTTTTTCGTGGGGGATACCATATTTGTTCGCTATTTTCTGACCTTCCTTATTGTAGTAGGTAGTATAATACGATTTTTCATTTGGGTTAAATTCCCAATGTATCTCATAGACTGAATTTCTATAAACCCTTTCTTCCCTGGCATTGAAAAACCTTTCTATCATGTTTTTGTTTTCATCGACCTTTATTTTTCGAATACAGGCGATCATTTCCGAATTATAGGTTTCCTCAGGATTATAATAATGCACCTCAAAATCACCATTTTCACTTTGATAGATTTTAGTGACTGCGGTTTCAAAATATCCGCCATTGGTAAGCTTTCCGTTCTTGTAAAACTTTACCAGCATTTCTTTCTCTCCATACCTGGGAAATACGATTTCATAGACTTCCCCGAAAGCCTTGTCTTTTTCGCCGACAGGGTAAGACATCAAGACCTTTTGGGTTATTGTGAAATAAATTATTTTGAAGAAAGCAGTTCTGTTTTTCGTAAAGCTGTGGTAGCTATAGATATCCTCATTTTGGTAAGAAGCGGTTTGCCTCAGCCAATCATCAATTTGCAGCTCCCAATAACGTTGTAAATGGGTATTGGCATTGTGGTCTGTGATACGGTCATATACGGTTTGCAAACTGTCCAGTTTTTTCGAATATTTTTCTTTTAAGGATTTCATGGTTTTAAATGAAAGTCCTCCCAAACCACGTTCCACGATATCCTTCCTCAGAAGCCGCGCGCAGTATTCAGTGAGGTTAAAATGATATTGTTCATGAACCAGTACGTTATAGGAATCATGTTCGTCCTTCAAACGTTCCGAAAGATTCGGGTTCATAAATGCATATACCCTTGAATCATTATCTGTAATTAAATTTGGGCAAGCTATTTGAGAATAGATCGTAGCAACGTAATCCTCTTCCATGTTATTTACCATTTCAAAATCATCCCAGGTCAAAGAACGGGCTGACCAGGGTATGATATCCTTATTACCTGTGTTTGATTTCAGGGTAAAGCCAAAGATGAGAATACACAAAAGGAGAATGGCAACGGGAATGAGATAATACCTGGACTTCATTGGAGTTGTGATTTAAGAAACACTTTTGAAAACGCTCTGGTTTAAATGGACGGACTGTCAGATAGGATAGCTGGTTTAATTCTGAAGTTCCCGCAGTAAAAGGATAATTAAAAATCATTAACGAATAAGGCAAAATATAAACCGCGATTAAACCTCTGATGTTGATTCTGAAATGTAAATGAATATTTAAGCAAAATCTCTGGTCTGTAAAGCCCTTTATTTCAACGGCTAATGTACCGGATTATTGAAAGGGAAGAAAATTCTGTCTTTTTAAGTATCATTATTTTAGATAAAGCGACAGTTTTAAGAAATAAATGGAGATTTCTATGATTTAATTTCGCATTTCTTTCTCCCAAGTATTTAGGTCTATTCTTAGTGAGGCAGGAACGACTATTTTTTATAGTAATAATTATGCAACAACTGTTGGGAATCGTTGAGATTTCAATGGTTACAATCCTCCGAATTACCAATTTTTTGCATTTTATATACTTTTTGACTCAAAAATAAGTTTTGTAAAAACAAATTTCATGTGCGAATAGTATGACAAGAGAAGAACATTTAGTTTTCTGTAAAAAATGTATGAATAGGGATTTTAATATGACCGAGGGCATCTTGTGCAGCCTCACAAGTGCAAAAGCGGATTTTGAGGAAACGTGTCTTAATTACCAATTAGATAAGAAAACAGTTGTGGCACGACTGCCCGATAAAATTGTTAAACCCAATGAAAAACGTGCGGCCCTGGCTACACATATGATATGGGCGGTTTTGATTATCGACCTGTTCGCCATAGTTTCCAATTATTTTCAATACCGTTTACTTCAGGACATCAATAGTGGTGCTAACTTATCGGAAGCAGATTTAACCAATAATGATCTTCGTGTTGGACTCATATCGGTTTTATATGTTCTTATTTATATCCTTTCGGGAATTACTTTTATCCAGTGGTTTAGAAGGGCGTACAATAATTTAGAAGCACGAACCAGAATCGACCACAGTGAAGGCTGGGCGGCAGGGGGGTGGTTCGTTCCGATAATCTCCTTGTTCAGGCCTTATAAAATAATGAAGGAGCTCTTTGAAAAAACCGACAGGCTGATTAAAGACAGAACGAGTGCGACCACAGAAAATAACCAAATTTCCCTGATCGGAGTTTGGTGGGCGTTATGGATTATTGTTGGTTACGTGGGAAATTATGGTCTTAAGACGGCCTTTAAATCGGATACAATAGAAGATCTGTCCAATAGTACAATTGCCGACATTGTCTCATCATTTCTCGAAATTCCTGTCGGCATCCTGGCTATTTTAGTTATCACCGCTTTTGCGAAAAAGGAAAGCCAACTTTTGCAATTGGAAGCGCAGGAATCCCGGAAATTGGAAGCCGCCTGATACCGTGGACATTTAGACTGAAGGGGCAAGTTGGTTCAGGGGCCTTCGATTTACGGAGGAAGAACAACTAATATGGGATTATCTCCGGTGATTCCTTGCTGCCGGGTCTGGTAAACCTGAATTAATCTTTAAATGGATTTAAACCAATCGTTTCTTCATAAAAGCTTTACCAGACCCGGTTATAAGATAGCGCTCATAATCATAAGCCTTTTGCAAATCCTCAAAAAGGGCTACATGTACCAGGATAATGGGACGCATGTTTTTAGTGAAAGTAACCTGGCCTGATAGATGCTCTTTAAGCCTGCGCAGCATCCGCTGCTTTTTATTTATAGAATTTTGGCCCTTTACTATGGATCAAACGCCGAGAGGAATCGGCGAAGATGCACAGGCAGGCTGGCATTTATGTGTATGGGTGTTTCTGTTAAAAAGCAGGGAGGTTCCGACCAAATATGGCTAAATATTAGGCCCATGCAGGGTGTCCAGACCGCAATCGGCCATAAACTGGCTGTTGAATACGTTAAGTGTTGGGGCGTCCAAAAGGTCGTTTCGGGCATCGATCCAGGAGTTCACGGCGGCATGCCCATACATCCGTTTTAGCCGGTCTGCGTTAAGATTGAAATTGATCTTCCCCCAATGAAGCGTATATGATATATTGTTTTGTTCCAGCCTGTTCCAGACCGCGTTGTAAAAATCCCGGGCCGCTGTACTGTCTACCCCATCCATTTCCAAAACACATGTCCTGGGGAATTTCGTGAAACCCAAAGTGGCCTTGGTGCCCTTGACATAGCGAAGCGACAGGCCGCCAGGAAATGGGGTGTGTGCGTTGACATCCATGATAAGCTCCAGGGCTTTGGGAGACTCGCCAACATCTATTGCCAGGGCCGCACTGGCCACTTTCCCCCTGAACTTGGTATAATTAAATATTTCCCGGATAGTGCCGGTTTGTGCCGGCTGTGCCTCAAATGCCAGTTTGAACATATTATTTACCAGGCCGGGGATTAGCAGCCCCGATCCCGGAAGTTTGTCTAAAACGGTTGATATGATCCCCAGCAGATCGTCCCCATAGGTAAAATCATTGGTGCGTTGTACGGGAACGTAGGGCAGCTGGTGGTTTTTTTTGAACATATATTTGATAAAAGCGCCTTTGTCTGCATTGTTCGGTTCAAAACGGTGCAGGTTAAATAGCACCTCGAAATGGTAGAGCGGGCCGTTCACCCCGGTACCGGGCAGGTTGAGGTCCGAAAAATCGAGCGACTGCATGGCCTTTATCAGGGCATTGTTGTAAGGTACATGGGCCAGCCGGTGTTCCGTCAGTAAAAACTGGGGTTCCGTTTCAATCATGATACCATGAATAAAACCAAAGCTTCCGAAACTTACCAGGGCTGCATCGAATTGGGTATCATTCCGAACCAGATCGGCTTCAAGCCAATCGACGAATTGCTGTGAAGCCACAGGATAACTTGCCCGTTCCAGCCAAACATGCTTGTTTGTACCGATTATCAGGTGCAGGCCGACCACAAAATCCGGAATGGCCCCTACATTGAATGCTGCCCCATGTGTACCTGTGGATAAGGCACCTGCTATTGTTTGCCCGTTGCTGGCTCCAGATGCCAGGATAGATCGTTGTGGGTTCTTTGCAGATAAGCGGGTATTGATTTCATGTATGATGGTACCGCATTGTAAAAAATAAAGATCAGCTGAGGTTTTGGCATAATTCGGACTGGTGAATTGCGAGGTGACGGGAAAGGAAAAATTCAGAGCGGCAGTATCTACTAGCCCACCCTCCGTTACGCCTACCTTGGTAAAGGACCAGCCACTGCCCATTGCCCTTAGCCGGATATTGTTGACAATGGCATTGTTAATCAGCCATTGAAAGTTTTTAGTGGTGGCCAAATACCTGTCGCGATATTTTGATCCGGGCGGGTTCCATAATTTGAACGAAGTGTCGGGCACCAGCGTATGGGTGAAATTCTCATGTTTGTTAGACCATTGGTTGATCGGTAATTTCTCAATTCCCTCTGGAAGCATATTGTGCGGGTATTAATTATCGAGGTCGCCTTCCCCGTTCCCGGGCCGTGCACAACCATAGGAGGCGGTGCGGTGGTTGACCGCACCTAGGGTTACAAGGCTTAAGAGATAGTCTGTAAACGAAGTTTTCACAACTACCCAGCCCATGGAGCCTTCCCGGCAGGGGCATACCGTTCCTGCGGTTTCCGGATTGGCATCAACCCTTTTCTGTTTCAGGCCCCAGAAATAACTCCAGTCAGATTTCGTCCTGCATTCGAGATTTTCCACACTATCCTGGTAAGGGCTGGCCTCTACTCTGGTGGTAACGCAGGAGGTGGCCAGGGCGCAACAAAATAGTATTAACAGGAATAGAAGTTTAGTATGGTTCATAAAAGCGGTATACACCTTTCGGATGTATAGTTAAATAATCAGGCAAAAATTCCCTTAAAAACGTAGGATAATACTTAAAGTACAGAAAATCTGGCAATACAATGAAGTGATTGTATGAATGGTACGGGAAATGGTGTGAATAGCCCGAATTGCAGAATTATCCGCACCGGTTTAAGGGTTAAGAGGGTAATTCGCCCCGCCAGGATCAAAAAAGTATTATCACTGTGAATTAAAATTAGCCAGCAACTTATTTACAAAAGCTTCATCCTTTACGAGTAGCGAATTTTTAATCCCGAAATAGGGCGGCTTCCACCATTCCAGATACCTTTTCAGTTGAAATAGTGTGGCAGGAAGGCAATTTTTATCATTCAGTGCAATGGCATTTTCGAGGAGCTGGCCGGCATACAGGCCGGCGTACTTACGTGCGTCTTCTGTAATTCCCTCATCGGTCAGCAGGTACAACTCCACCAGGGTACCCAAAGGCCATAACGACAATTTGCCACGGGTCTTGTATGTTTCAATTTCAGTAAGGGCTGCCCTTTTTGTAATATACCAGTAATCCTTTTCCGCGGTGCTTAATTCCCCATGGAGCACGGTGGTTAACGAAATGTATTGTATCAGGCTCCAATGATGTGATAGATTGCGGTCTGCGGCCTTTTTGTACCATGTCCTTGAGGCTTCCAGATACTCTTTCTGTTTTTCCAGGGTTGTGGTACCTGTTACCAGCGATTCCTTATATTCCACCTCTGCCAGCCGTTTACAGGCACTCCCAAGCAGGGAACAGTTTTCGAGAAAGGAGGTCTCTGCCGCCTCTTGGTGTTCAACTTTGCCGAAGTGAACGGTTAAATCGGAAACAGAGGATTCTATCTCAACTTTGGCAGCGATAAAATCATCTTCGGTTTTCTCTGCGTCCGTGGAAAACGGGTCGGAAAAGTCGCTCCTGACATGGTTGAGGATCTGAAGTTGGCTTTTTAACTTGAGCATTAATATCCGGATTTCATAATCGCGTGGCAGGTCTACATAACTTACAAGGCTTATCCAATCATGGCTACTTGCCGGTTCTTCCTTGTAAAGTTTTGTTCTGAGGTCACCAAGGATAAGCCTGATGTCATCGGCCCGGAACAGCCGTTTGTACAAATCTTTTGTGATACTATTCGACCCTTTCACCGAGAGGGGGAACTGCGATCCGATCACCACGGGTACACCGGCATTAAAAGTTGCCTGTACAGGGTTCCGGTCTGGCTTTAGCCCGTTGGTGAAATTAGCACTGTCGCAAATCATATAAGTTACCATATAAGGTACTTTTTCCAGGGATTCAAAACATTCCCGAAGTTGCAAGGCGGAAACCGGTTTATATGGTGTTTCCATGCTGTCTGCAGAATAAAAGGCAATCCCGTATTCAAAGTTTGCAGGATGCGTATGGTCAAAAAGTAACGACCCGTGGGCGAGAAGGTGAATATGTGTGAAAGGCCGGCCATTTGCCACGGCCCGCAGGATGGTTTCCTTAAAAGTATTGAAAGTGGGGTTCGGCAAAACTGTCAACTGGTTTCCTGGATCCCAATGCCGCATGGCGTATCTGATAGCTTGTTCGTGGTCTTTAAACGGGATGTCGGGAAAAGGCAGCTTCAGGTGGTTCCTGTGATCCGGTTTGGTATGAACAAACAATACGCGCGGCAGTTCCGGGGGGTTCCCGTCGTGTTTTTTGATTTCCCGTCGCATATTGCGTGTGAGCACCAAAGCTCTGTCCCCAACCTCAGCCACAAATAGCGGGGTACCATTTTCTTTAGATAACAATTCAAATGGTATCAGGGCCAGTTCGGAAGGATTCAGATAAACTTCCAGATGGCCGGCATCCTGTGCTATGGAATCGAACGGGATAAAAAGGGATCGGAGCTGCTCACTAACTTCCCTGATAGCTTGCAATTTGGTATCGCCGGTCTTAGTCAATCCGTCGCCATACCGCAACACTTCACCCAGTTTTTCGAGGAGGTCGATCTGTCCGAGCGGCGTGCGAACCTCATACAGGGTGTTGAAATCGCCATGCGCAAGGATATAGGGCTTACCGCCCATTAATATCCCTGTCTTTAGATCATCGAAACGAAAATATTCGATTTTATCCGACTTCATAAGTCCTAGTAGTCATCTTCGGGCACGTCATCGGACTCTGACCCAAAATCCTCCTCAATGATAATTTTGTCCGGGCTTATCTGGTCATCCGCGAGGAGCTTGATCTTGTTCAGCCAGTTGAGCTTAAACAGCCGGATGGCCAGCACCCCCGATTCGCCTATAGAGTCGAATGTGCTTGAATTTGAGGAGGTGGTCTCGAAAGCACCATTGGCTTTGCCTGCTTCAATGTCTTTCAGGATGTTGGCGCTGGCATGTATGGTAAATTCGGATTCTGCCTCCCTGGCACATACGATCAGGCAATCCTTGCCGGTGTAGACCGCAGACACCACCTTGTACTTTTTCCTCCAGTCAGACTTGGCGGCCAAAGAGAGGGCTACCTCATCCAAATTCTCAAGCTGGTCCACGACAATCTGGCCGGCCTTGATTACAACGGAATTACCCTTGCTGAACTGAAACTTTAGAGAGGCTTCTGCATCGCCAAGGGCAGCAAATGATTTGGTAGTAGAACCTGAACCATCAAATTTAAAGGTACGGGTACCCTCTGAAGAAAAATTGACCTTGGTAGCGGGTCCCGGGGCGGTCTTAAGCGTGAGTTCGGGATATTTATCCCGTAAATTCCCAATAGAGCGGAATACGCCGCCTTCAAAATAACCATAGTCGCCAACTTTAAGGGTGTTGGTCACTGGCAGCCAGGCAGCGTGGGAGCTTAGTTCCTTGTTGATGGCTTTTTCGTAGTTGTACGCTAATCCTTTCATCACAATAGTTTAAAGTTTAGTGGTAGAAACAATCACTCCTTTCTGCACTTGTGAAGGGTAGTTTTTGCATTACAAAAAAAGAGGGGATTATTTCTAAATTTAAGAAAATTCCTGATAATAATGCTTGCAATACCACTTTTCTTCTTTTAATTCTGACAAAAAAAATCTACCTTAGGTAAGGCAACCAGGGCCTGGATATGAATTCCCACCATCGACCCCGCAATGGTAGTATGATCTGCTTGGAACTTCGTTTGTTTTAAGCAATTCCCTGTTGGGAGGACCTAAATTTTGGAGCCCGGTGATCGATCATTCTGAATTGGAAGGGGCTTCACAGGGATTCTTTCAACTGCCTTAACAGACCCCTGCAAACCTGCTTTCTATTCATTACCAATAACTCACAGCAATATGCCAAAAGATAGCAATGTTTTATGGGGTCCGCTAACCCCGAAATACGAACAAAGCCAGCCCCGTAAAATATTAGCCCTGGACGGGGGAGGCATACGGGGTATCATCACCCTTGAAATCCTGGCGAAACTGGAGAGCGCTTTAAGGAAAAGGTTAAACCGATCCGGCGACTTCCGGCTCGGCGATTATTTTGATTATATAGGAGGCACCAGCACCGGGGCCATTATAGCAGCGGGCCTGTCTATTGGGATGTCCTCCGCGGAACTACTCGGATTCTATACGAAAAAGGGTAAAGACATGTTCGATAAATCTTCCCTTCTAAAAAAATGGAAGTCGCTTTATGAGTCCGGGCCATTGTTAAAAATGCTCCAGGAGACTTTTGGCAAAGACACCAACATGGATATTTCAAATGGCAGGTTCCGCTGCCTGCTTACGGTGGTTACCATGAACAGGAGCACGGATTCTCCCTGGCCCATCAGCAACAATCCATTGGCCAGGTTCAATCAAAAAAACAGGAAAGACAACAACCAGAATATAAAACTCTACCAGCTCGTGCGGGCAAGCACGGCGGCCCCAGCCTATTTTCCGCCGGAAATCCTGGAATGGGATAAGGAGGACCCTTCCAAAACGTTCGTATTTGTAGATGGCGGGGTAACGCCCTATAACAACCCTGCGTTTTTAATGTACCGCCTTGCCACCCATAGTGCCTATAAACTGAATTGGGAAAAAGGGGAAGACAAATTATTGATCCTCTCGGTGGGCACAGGCAGTGCTACTTCAGAAGGGGCCTACCGGAACCTGGGAAACACGCTCATCGAATTGCCCACAAACCTCATGTATGCCATCCAGGTAGATCAGGATATCAATTGCCGCACCTTTGGCAAGTGCGTGTATGGAAGCCCTATAGACCGTGAACTTGGCGATATGGTACCCGGTGAGGTAACGGACCGTGATTTCACCTACATACGATACGATGCCGATTTGAGCGAGCAGGGTTTAAAGTCGCTCGGGCTGGGACACCTGGATGCGGAAAAGGTCCGGAAAATGGATTCCGTGAAGCATATTAAGGAGCTCCGGCTGGTTGGCAGTAAAACGGCTATCAGGCAAGTAGACCTCAAGCACTTTGGGACATTCGCCACAAATGTCTAATAATTAGCCATGAACGCTTTTATAGTGCGTCCTTTCGGCACCAAGAATGGTGTTAATTTCGAGGAGGTACAGGAAAAATTGATAAATCCGGCACTTGTAAAAGCCGGGGTAAACGGAAGCACCACTGCGGCAGTTATCCGGGCTGGCAATATCCGTTTGGATATGTTCCAGTTGCTGCTGACCTCAGACCTGGTCATAGCGGATATCAGCATACACAATGCCAATGTTTTTTATGAGTTGGGGGTCAGACATGCCTTAAGGCCAGGCAAAACCTTTTTGATCCGTTGTCGGGGCGATGAGGTCCCCTTCGACCTTAAAACAGACCGGTATTTCGCCTATGACCATGAAGACCTGGAGGCCTCGGTTGAAGGGTTGTATAAGGGAATATACGCCACATTGCATTCGGAAGATACTGACAGCCCCGTTTTTCTCATGCTCCCAAGGCTTCGCCCCCACAATACGAAGGATTTTATTGCTATTCCGGCCGACTTTACTCTGGAAATGGAGTTGGCTGTAAGGACCAGGAACGGTGGTAAATTAGCTTTGTTGGCGAGGGAGAGCCGTAATTTTTTCTGGGCAATCCCGGCGCTGCAAAACCTGGGGATGGCGCAATTTAACCTGGGATATATGGAAGATGCAAGGGACAGCTGGGAGGAGATTATAAATCGAAATCCCAAAGAAACGGAACCTTATGAAATACTGGCCACTATATACCAGAGACTCGCGGAAAAGGAATTGGCCCTAACCCCTGTCATGGCCGACGAATTTTTTGCCCGGTCCGAACAGGCTATAGCGACCCTCATTGATAAAGCCGGGGAGCTCAACCAAGATTCGCTGAGTGAGCTATATGCCCTGAAGGCAAGAAATGAAAAATGGAGATGGGTACGTTCCTGGGAGAAGGAAGTCGTTGCGGAATGGGACAGAGCGGCGGCCGGCTCCTGCATGTTGTTAAGCGCGTATCATAGTTATTTAAGGGCCTGGTCCGAAGACCTGAACGAATATTATGCGGCAATCAATGCACTGGGGTTGTTAAAAATAGTGCTCGAACTGGCTGTTCGTACTCCGGACATCTGGAATTCCGTATTTCATACGGATGACTTGGCCGTTAAAGGCCTGGAAGCCTATAGGCAGGAATTTGAAACGCTTGCTACCATGCTTGGCAAAACCATTGCAGTAAAGGAAGACAAACTAATTAAGGCCCGAAAGACAGATGTTTGGTTAGACCTGACGAAGGCCGAATTATCGCTTTTGACCACGAACAGCCCCGAACGCGTCGGCAGGTTATACCAGCAAGCCCTGGAATCGGGAATAAAGGAACTGAAGGACTTTAATGTAAGTGCTTCCAAAAGGCAGGTATTGCTCTATCAAAAACTCCGTATAATGCCCGGTAATGTGGCTGCCGTACTGGAAGTGTTTCGTAAATTTGATCCTATGCCGTCCCAAAGCGATTCACATATTATCTTGTTTACCGGGCATATGATAGATGCCCCGGACCGGGAAAAGTCAAGGTTTCCCCAAAAAAATGAGGCGGCAGTAACAAAGAAGATCCGGATGAAGGTGGTGGAGATCCTTAAAGCGATATACGGGACAACTTCGCTTTCGGCAGAACAACTTGAAAATATCAGGGCTATGGCGGGGGGGGCCTGTGGAGGGGATATTATTTTCCATGAAGTATGCAGGTCGATGGGGATTTTCACCGAAATGTACCTGGCACTGCCGCCGGTTAGGTACGTGGCACATTCCGTAAGTTTCGCAGGAAACGACTGGGTGGATCGATTCTACGCGTTAGTTCGGGACCCGGATATCCCATATCACATTTTGACGGATACCGAAGAATTACCCTTTTGGCTGGAAGAGGAGGGAGATACCTATTCTTTCTGGGAGCGAAATAACCTTTGGCTCCTGTACACCGCTTTGTCAAAAGCCGGCCGCAACCTTGTCCTGCTAGCTTTATGGGACGGTGAGGAAAGTGACGGGCCGGGGGGAACAGGCCATATGATCAGCGAAGTTGAAAAAAAAGGTGCCCGAAGCATTATCATCAAACCTTCCTGAAAAACAGAGGTGTTACAGCGGTGTTTGTAATACGCTGATTTCAGGAAATTACCAGGCTTTTAACCTATAACAATTGCATATTTTTGACTACCGTACCATCGAATGCCGGGACGTGCCGGCAGACCTTCCTCACACTATGTTATTTGTAAGAAGATATTTACTAAATTTATATATACCCTGATTGCCTCAGTTGGGTTATTCCCCATAAGAGTACAGGCCGGTTTCCTCCTTTATCAACCCGGCCTTTCAGGGCATTTGTTGCGCCCTCTCTACCATGCCTGATATTGAAAGGCAGGTAGAGATTAAATTGCTGATCAAGTAGCAATTCTTGTAGAAGTAGCAGTTGTTTCAATATTCCAGACGCATCCGCAACGGTAAGCCTGTCCATTTCAAGGGAACTGGAAATGCGGGCTGAGGCTCGTTTCCAGGCACTGGGTTTCTACGGAAAAATTACAGCTTATGGCACTGATTTCAGGTTTTGAATACGATATCTTTATCAGTTATGCCCATGTGGATAACAATACGATTACCGGCCAGAAAAGCGGGTGGATACAGAAGTTTTACGAGTATCTGAAACAAATGCTGGACAGGCGCTACGGGAGGATGGATGTGTTAAAGATTTGGTGGGACGATAAAAAACTGGATGGCACGAAACTTTTTGACGATTCGATAAAAGACGGGATTGAAAATTCTGCCCTCTTAATCTGCCTGAATTCTCCCGGTTATTCGCAATCGCATTACTGCCTTAAGGAGCTCGACTTCTTTTATCAAAAATGTGGAAATGAGAAACCCGGCCTCAAGGTGGGCGACCGGTCCAGGATCGTACACATCCTGTTGAACAACATTGCCAATGAAGAATGGCCTGAGGAATTAAGCGGCACAACTGGCTTCCCGTTTCACGATGCCAGGGAAAAGGATGACTTTGGGGATCCCATGGATATTGGTTCCAAAAGGTTCATCAAACAAATGCGTGAACTGCGGGATGCCCTGTGGGGGCTGATATCCGAATTCAAGGGGATGAAAGAAAACGGGCAAACGGAGCTATCCGGAGAGGAAAAGCAATTCACCATATTTATGGGCGAGGTGCCAGACACTCTGCGCTCCCATCGAACACGTGTTGCCACAGAACTGGTGAAAAAGGGCTATCATCTAATATCGGGGATCCCACCACCACTGGAAGCCAAAGCGCATAAAAAGGCAATTGATGATGCCATGCAAAAGGCAGACCTGGCGGTTCACCTGTTGGATATGTACCCGGGCCGGGAAATTACCGGGGATTCTCAAAACTGGTACCCGCAGAAGCAAACGGAGATATGCCTTGATTTGCCAAAACCGCAGATGATCTGGATGCCTTCGGCCATAGATTTCAGGGCGATCGAAGAAGAAGGTTACCGGAATTTTGTGAAGCAACTGGAATCTGGCAGCCGTGCTAAAAAGAATTATGAATTTGTACAGAGTTCAAAAAGCACACTCACACAGGAAATAGATGATTTTGCACAACAATTAATAGCAGCGAAAACGGATCCGGGCCATAACGGAGCCTTGCTTCCCGTTCTTCTGGACACCCACATTCACGATCAGTCGTATGCTTTCGATTTGGGGAAGATCCTGTTACAGCATCACATACAGCCCTATATAAATCCGCAGGAAGACGACCCGAAAAAGAATATAAACCTGCTGGGTGACCGGATGGGCATGGTCAAAAAAATGATCTTTCTGTACGGCAAGGTGTCCAGGGAGTGGGTATTGGAGCGAATGAGCGCTGCGCTCCAATTGATAATAACCCGGAACTACCCGGTGGAAGATTTTTTTATCTACATGGCCCCGCCCAATAAAAAAGCGGAAGACATTAGCCTCCGCCAGAAGTTTCTTAAGATCAATGTTGTTGACAACAGTCATGATAAGGTTTTAAATGAGTTGGTCATTGACAAGTTTCTGGTCGACCTAAAATCCGGAGCGGTATGAGCGGGCAATCCAACGATGCTATGAAAGGGGCTGTAGACAACTCCCGAATGGTTGGCGATAATCCATATGTGGGCCTGCGGCCTTTTGAAGTTGATGAAAGCCTGCTGTTTTTTGGCCGTTCGGAACAAATCCTGGACCTTATGCAATTATTACACCAGCACCATTTTGTAGCCGTTGTGGGCAGCTCGGGTTGCGGTAAATCTTCGTTATTGCGCGCAGGGATCATCCCGGCCCTTAAAGCGGGTTATCTCATACAGGATAGCGATAAATGGTTCATAACCATTATGCGGCCCGGCCAGAGCCCCATGCGCAACCTGGTGGAAGCTTTATTGAGTACGGACACTGAAGTGGCAGATCCTGTTGCAGTTTCCGGCCTCCTGGCCGAGATCGAAACTGAAGGTGTGACGCCCATTACTAATTTCCTTTTGGAAAAACGGGGAGGTGAGGACCTCAATTTTTTCCTGTTGGTGGACCAGTTCGAAGAATTATTCCGTTTTGCCGTCAGGCAGGGCACTAGCTATGACGAAGCCATCGAATTTGTAAACGTAATCCTGGAACTTTCAAGGCAAGAGCGCCTTCCAGTTTATGTAATGATTACAATGCGCTCCGATTTTATCGGCGATTGTACCCGTTTTTATGGCTTGCCCGAAGCGATGAACGAAAGCCTTTTCCTGGTGCCAAAACTCAACCGGATGCAAATGAAAATGGCTATTGAGGGCCCTGCCCGGCTGTATGGCGGAAAATTGAAGCCCGCCCTTGTCTCGCGGCTATTGAATGAACTCTGCGATTTGGAAGATCAATTGCCGCTGTTGCAGCACGCGCTCATGCGTATCTGGGACCACGAAATGCGGAAAGACAAAAGCGGCTCTTTAGACCTGACAGATTTTGAGTTTATCGGGGGACTGGAAAATGCCCTGTCACAGCATGCGGATGAAGCATTGCAACAATTGACGGAAGATGAACTTGAGCTCGCAAAGGAAATTTTCCAGGCCCTTACTACCGTTGACGAGAAAGGCCGGAAAACAAGAAGGCCGGTTTTGCTGAGCGAATTGGAAGCGACCACAGCTGCCAATAAGGAGCAATTACTGAAAATTATCGATCGTTTTATTGCGGATAAACGTTGTTTCCTGATCGTAAACAAGGCGGCCGATTCGAATGACAAATTGATTGATATCTCGCATGAAAGCCTGATTCGTAAATGGGAACAACTGGATAAATGGATGGATGAGGAAGCGGAATCCGCTGCACATTACCTCCGGTTGGCAGCTTTTGCCCGGGACCATGAAGACGGCAAAAAGGATTTTTTAACAGGGGTGGAACTGGATATTTTACTGGTATGGTACAACAAATTCAAGCCTTTGCCACCCTGGGCGAAGCGCTATAGTGAAGGGTTTGACGAATCTATAGCATACCTGGCACAAAGTAAGAATGAACGAATCTGCCGACAGGAACTTGAAGCCCGTGCTAAAAAAAGGCAGCGGGCACTTCGGATTGGTTTGGTCGGCTTATTCGTACTAGCCGGACTTACTTCATTTTCCACCTTTTTATATAAAAACTGGAGTGAGCAGGATCAGAAGCTCGCCAGGAGCATGGAGCGCTTTGCCAGGGAACGGGATAGCCTTGCCCAGATTGCCATAAATGAAAGGGATGACGCTGTAGAACAATTAAGGCTCCTGGAAGGCGCCCAGGATTCGGTACAGAATATCATCAGGCAAATTCCGAATACGGACGAGAATACGAGAATCAAACTGAATGAGGTATCAGAGCAGCTGGGAACGGTAATCCAGACTTCGGAAAGGGATATACGCAGGAAGGAATTGCAACTCAAGGTCAGCAAGGAAGCCGGGAACCCCAGGATAATCACAGAGACATTACAGGCTGTAAGTATCGATCGGATATCCGCGTTAAGCCCGGAAGAATTGGTGAATGCTTTCTACTTCCTCAACCAGACGGAGAAGCGTGCCTGGACCCCGGGCATGATCGATAAGGCAAATTCGATCGTGAATAGCGTCGAACGCGCTTTAAGTTCGGGAAAACTATCCATTGGGTCGCAAGCACTTAGTGAAATAAGGCTGTTTCAGAAATTTTTGACGGATCTGGAGTATGATTTGAAGGCTCAATATTCCAAAAAGGGCAGCTAAATAGTAATGTGGCTCGCGATTACGGCAAGGCATTCATGGCCTTGTCGTATGAGATGTAAAAAACTAATAAATGACGTGCATTAATAGAATTAAGGTATGAATACATTATTCCTGGGCAATTGCGATGCGGGCAAGCTACCTTCAGATTCGTTGGCGTTCTTGGCGCCATACCACTATCTGGGAATATTAAAGGGCGTCCGCTCCTTCCGCGATGACGACCGGAGCAAATGGCGGCGCTTTAGGGAAAATCCCGGGGGCGAAGTGGCCTCGCTTCAGCAATTCCTCTTCGTGGCCGGGTTTATGCCCAGGGGGACCATCGACGGCATTTTCGATTATGTAACCCTGGCTTCCGTCCGGCTTTTTCAGGAATATGTGAGAACTGTGGAAGGTGTAAGGGAGATGATACCGGACGGGATCGTGGGCCGCGGTACCTGGGAACATATTCTGCGTTGGCAGGCTGCTGGTATGTCAGCGGACTGGATTCACTATACTTCGGCGAATCCATCGGAAGAATACAACAGATGGATGGCCCTCCTGGTTAAGGCCAAAAACCATTACCGGGAAACCAGCCATCCCGTAGTTGCCCAGGTAGAAGCTTTTCAGCCGGCCTCTGACACGCTGAAAATAGGTGACTGGAATACAGATGGCCGGCAAATCCATCTTTTGGGGATTCGCAGGGATCCGGACAAGGCATCGGCTAGCAGGGAAAATGACGATCTGTTTATACTATTGATCCACGGCCTGGTTTTTAAGTTCTGGGGTTCAACGGACCCAAGTCAGGCGATGGCTTATAATTTCAGGCAGAAGACCGGCCGTCTCGATGAAGCCTTCCTGGTGGAGGGACAACACAAGTACCGTTTTGGCTGGCATAAAATCAGCGAGGAAAACAAGGTGTACAGGGCACTTAAGCCTTACAGGCACGGGGTATTGGTGTTCCGGGACCGCGATGATGACAATGCGCTTACGGAGGCCGATTTGAAAATTGGGATCGATCCTGAACCCAATCAGACGATCAATATCCACTGGTCCGGGATCGGGCATTCCAACTGGTCCGCCGGTTGCCAGGTCATTGCCGGACAAAGCTATATTAACCACCACGACGAGGTGATCGACTGTTCGGACTTTGCTGCCGGAGGATACAACAGCCTTAGCGACAGTGGTAAAAAGACCAAGGGCGCGTACAATGCTTTTGCCGACCTCATACTGAGTTTTGCCCCGGAAGGCATAGACTACCTTTACTACACCCTGGGCAGGGAGAACTCCCTGGACCTGGATACGGTATCTGGTCATAATTATGCTTCAGAGACCGTGAGGCGCATGAAATCCTTAAGCTGAAACCTGTTTATAGCCTATCGAACTAATATTAGCGATCCCTCGGAAGAATGTAATTCGATACGATTTACAAAATGGTCAGTTTCACTAACGGTCTTCATTTTGCCGGTATATTTAACATTCACATTGTTCGGCCTTTGAATGGTAAATTGGATGTCGAGCCCTTTAAAACTTCCCGACAAGAAATTCCCGTCTTTTTCCAGTATTGAAAAATGGATTTCCTCCCCTTCAAATACCCCGGACTCCACATTTTTATTATCATCGTCGGGCTGTAGGTCTATAAAGTAGTCTTCATCGCCCTGGACCGGCCAGGTAGCGCTGAAAATAGGAATAAAGACCAGGGCTTCGGCGCCACAGCCGGCAAGGCAAAAGGAGAGCATTACCACCAGGCTGATTTTTATTGATTTTACTATTCCCATAACGAGTATCATTAATTTGCATCAGGTTTGTATAATTTATATTCGGGTGCTATAGACTAGCCGGAGCTTTCGTCCCGCAGTTGGATTAGGAAACGGTCTATTTTCTGGTCAACATTGTCAATCCTGGCCATCAGGCCGGTTATAATTTCTTTTGTCTTGTTGTTCAATTTTTCTCTGATTGCTTTTTTTCTTCCTTTGTTTAGTTCCTGGTTTTGTTGCACAATTAACGTCCTGACTTCATTGAGGCCGTTAAAAATATAGGGCCGGTGAATATCCTCCTCGATATAGGTAAGGATCATTTCCAATTCTTTTGTCTTATCCCTTTTCCAGTACCTGCCAAATTCCTTGAGGTATTGTCCTGAATTGTTATTAAGGTCGTTGCGAATGGCATTGTATTCCAGGATGAATGCCTCCAGTTGTTCGATTGGGATAGATTCCAGGTCCGTGTATGCCATGGCTATGTTTTCGATCACAGTCAGATAGGATTTAAGCTTTGTGGAAATTATTTCGTACTGCCTGGCTTTCCCTAACCGGATTTCTTTCTGGTGCAATTCTTCCACCAGGCTTTCCATGTATTCCTTGCGGGAAGTATTGTCGCGTATCATTGCCTTTTTAATGAGAATGCTATTGTTCCTCAGCAGTTCGCCATCCATTTTTTGGAGTATTACGCTCACTTCATATTCCCCGCTGTCAGAATCATATTTGAGTTCCCCGAAAAAGATCGCCTCGGCCTGAATGGCCTTAAGGTTCTCCAAAGACTCGGTGTTGAGGTTTTCGACTGCGGAAATCCTGCTTTCAAGTCTTTGATGGGCCCTGACCCTGTTAAAATTACGGCGCTCCAATACCTTGTACCCGCCGTATTCAATAAGTTCCCGTTCAAAATCGTCTGTAAGCCACCCACCGAGTTCTTTGAGGTCTTCGGAATTAACGTCAAAGTCCCATACATAAACAGACAAAACCGAGTCGCGCACATTAAGGGGGCCAGCCATAAGCTGCCCGCTTAATATCAATAAGCAAAGAATAATACATGTCCGGGAACTGCTTTTCATAGTTTGTTCATATTAGGTTGCCGCCTGCTTCCCTACGCAGGTCGGTAGTATTTTATTAATTGCACATAATTAACTCCTCCAGGTCACTTGTTATTAATCTGTCCGTTGCACATCTGTTAGTACCTTCCACAACCTCGAAATGATGGCTACTGTTTTTTTTTTGCAAGCGTAGGGTAATATAGAGCAGGTTCCTGTCCAGGATTTCCGCAGGACTGTGGTCTACATAAACCGCAGCATTAGCCATGCTGGATGGTACTACAAGGGTAACTTCATATTGGATGCCCGGTTCCTTACCATTATTGCCGCTTCCAGTGGCGTTGACAGATTTGCCCGGACTAACCACGGCTGCCTCTGAAATGGTATTTTGAGAATCTTTAACTTCTTCCTGCCGCACAATGCTATCGGGGGGGGGGTTAATAATTTCAGCCGTTTGATTCCTGGGAAAATTATAGAAAACGATAAATAGCAGCCCTGCGGCAAATACCACAAGAGCGCCTTGTTTCAGCCGTTTGTATTGCTTTATACCTGGGGGAAGGTATTTGCGGTCTTCGCGGATCTTGCTTTGGATAAGACTGAAAAGCTGGGTAAAATCTGAACGAATATGCTGGTCGGTATTCAACGTATTAATATCCTTGAGGATCTGGGTGAGTTTCGCGATGTTGTCCCGTATTTCCCTGTATAGGTTGATGTCGTCCGTAACACCCTGTATATTGGAAAGTTCTTTTAGTTCCCTTACCTTTTTGTCCAGGCCGGCTACTTCGTTTTCCCAGTATTTCATCAGTTCGATGCGGTCTGTGGATTTGGCGATCCTCACTTCATCAAGTACTAACGGAAAGATGCGTTCGTAGAAATCCTGATTATTGAAGATTTGGAGCAGTTCGTACATGCAATTCTCCGACCGCAGGTATTTATTGCTAATGATAAGGATCACATAGTTGCCATGGCCTATCCGGTCCATAAAATCTCGGATTTTCCCCTTGTAAGCGAGGTCCTTTTTATCACGGATGATACGTACCCCTCTATTTTGAAATTCAGTTTCTATTGCGTCCGCGATTTCTTCACTTTTCGCATTCCACGCATATGAAATGTAAATGGATGGTGTGTCGGCACTTTTCTGCATGGTACAGAAATTACTTCCTAATAAATCTTGATGACTGGAGGATATTCTTACAAAAGATACGAAATTAATCGCTATCTCGAACATTGCGAAGTGCATTATATCGGCCAGGCAGGGCGCATGCAGAGGCGGGCCGCAACAATTTCCAGTACCAGAGCTGAATTTTGATTAACCTACTATAAAATAGTGAGTTAGAACTTACTTAATTCGCCAATTTTAAGTACATTTAATAGTATAATACCTACCACCCATGAGCGTACCCAGTATTCCCACAGATTATAAGCACCGGCTATTGCCGGAAAAGACCTTTGACCTCGAATCGAACCTTACAGGAGGTTTTCAAACCACCCATGCGGGAAGTATGGGTGCCGTACATTCCGGTAGCCTTG
This sequence comes from uncultured Flavobacteriaceae bacterium, assembly GCA_964434565.1. GTDB lineage: Bacteria > Bacteroidota > Bacteroidia > Flavobacteriales > Flavobacteriaceae > Zeaxanthinibacter. The sequence goes on from CAYSVQ010000130.1 coordinate 30,647, forward strand.
AAACCAAGGTGAGTGGACAACTCAAAACGGACAATGTCCTGAAACTGAAAGGCGATCCGAACGAGCCGGTGAGTACGGACAGCAAGATTGAAATCCTAAACCTCCCCAGGTTCACCCTCCAGGATATCAAGGATATGATGAAAACCAGGGTCAGGATCCCCAACTATTCCAATATTTGTTTCAAGGTTCTTGGGGTGGAGGTGTTCAGCCTCTGTGTCAGCGGTGAAGGACAGGTCATAACACAGCCCTATGTTCCGAACACAGCGGAACGTTGCGAAGAGGACCCCTGTTGCGGACAGGATATGCGCCCTTTCCCCGAACGGTGACATGGTGGGGTACGTGGGTCCCATTTTAACTTAATCTTTCCCAAATGCTATCAAAAGTAGAAGATAATCTGACGGATAAAATCACTCTTTTGGAAGAGGAGGTTATCCTTAATGGGCCCCCAGAACGGTTATCAGGGACCCTGAAACTGCGAAACAGTCATCATTCCGCCTTGCGGGTAAAAAGCCTGCCATTAAAAGCCGTGGGAAAGAAGTCGGCCCTGTCACTGAAGCCTGACCTTAGGGTCAATACAAGACTTGCGGCCGGAGAACAGCGACTTGAAGAAGTGACCATTTCCCTGGCAAGGGATACGCCGCCGGGAACCTATGACCAATATATGTCGATCGGCGGCGAAAAGCGCAAAGTTATCCTTATCGTACAACCGACTATTGAAATAGGGATTCACCCTGCGTCTTTTACGTTTCAGGATACCTCCCCCGGCACAGTACACCAGGCGATATTTACCCTTAGCAACATGGGTAACCTTCCCTTTCAAATTCCTGAAATAAAACATATCGCAGCATTGGATATGGATTTCCTCTGCAGGGCGTTCGGGACCGCGTTTCGTGAAGAAGATGGCAACGGGCTGGTCGAAACGCTCGACCGCGTTACGAAGAAGCTCCGGGACGGGCTTCCTAACTGGGCCGCCTCCAGGATAGCGGAAGCGGGCAAGATCTTGCAACCCGGCGGGAATACCCTGGTGCACTTAAACATAACGTTGCCGGAGGATACCGATCCCGGTAATGATTATGCAGGCACCGTCCGCTTTTGGGACAAGGACATTTCCTTCGTTGTGAAATCGCATAAAGAACCTTTAAAAACCCGAAAAAATGCAAAATAAAAGTACCGGTACCGCGGTAAGCGGTGAAGCCCTGAAGGAAAACATGCAAAACATGGCGAAGTTTTCCATGGGAGTCTACCAGAACCTGATTGAGAACTTCCTCGAGAATAGCGCCTTTTTAACCCCGGTAGCTGTGAAGGCGGGGAAAGGTGCTTTAAAGCCATTGAAAGCGATATTCAATTCGGGTGATTGCTGCCCTCCCGAACAGGCTTGCCCACCGCATTGTATCGCCAGTATTCAGCGGCAGGCCATGCAGGGTGAAAAGATATTGGTCCCCTTCATGGTTACCAATAAATGCGCCCAGGCGAAAACTTACCGCGTAGGAGTAAGGGAACTCGTGGATCAGGACAATAAAATGGCACCACAGCAGCCAAACCTCAATAAAAAGTCGGTGGTCCTGAAACCCAATTCGGGTGAACGCGTTATAATGAGCATCGACCTGGCCAACTTCTCACCCGGAACCTATAGCACAGATATCGTTTTGAGGGAAAACGACATCAACCAAAATATCTGTTTCACCCTAACGGTAAGCGACTACGAGGTGGTAACCGCCATCCCGGAGGAGGAAAAGAGATACCGCTTGCGGTGGCAATCCTGGAAAGACCATTATTATTGCGAACCCCCTGCACAACGTGTCAAACCTAATTCTTAAGTCTGTACGGATATGGCAAAGAACAGCGAGGGTCAAATGGAAGAACTCCTGAGAAAATCTTTCGAATTAAATAGGAAATTCATTAAAGAAAGTTTCAGGGTATTCAATGAGGTGAGAAATCGCAGGACAGTGAACAAGAACCTGTTAACGTTTAATCCCGGCCTATATAATAAAGCCATAACCACCTTTGGAAAGATGAACCTGGAATACCTGAATAAAATGATGGATTTTGGCTTTACAGTAGCTGATGAGGTGTTTTTTGATAAGATGCAGCCCGGCGATATCGAAGTGACTCCCTCGTTTAATCTCAGGGCCAAAGGCTTGGCGGGGTCCGAGGTTAAACTGACATTCGTACTGGAAAACACCAAAGAGGAGGAAGTTTTCTGCGAATTGAGGCATTCTGCATTCACCCTTGAAACCGACAATAAAGATTTACCCGAAATCACTGCGAGCTTTAGCCCACAGTCCTTCACCCAGCAAGCCGGGGAATCCAGTACTGTCGAGATCATACTGCGTATAGGAATTGATGTTGAGCCGGGTGCTTATACGAGCAATGTACAGGTGTTGGGATTTGAACCGAGCTATTTCACTGTTACCCTGGCCGTAGAACCACCAACTTCAGAAACCGCCGATGCCAAAGTTAAAAAACGATCACAAAAAAAGTAGGGGTTCCCAGAAAAAGGGGCCTTCCGGTGAGTCAGCCTGGGTAGATACAGACCGGGTGGTAAACAGGGCGCAGCACATTGTAAGTTCGGCGGTAAATGTCCTGGAAGAGGAGATTGCGGCAGGGATACTTGCAGCCAAGAAAATAGAGAAGCGGCTGATAGATGTTGAAGAGATCAGAAGCGACCCGGACGACCTGATGAACAGGATTCGCAGGGATTCGCACGAAGCACTGGACCTGTTCATCGATGCCTTCGCCTCCATTACGGGAAAGCTGAATACCCTGCTAGAGGCGCTGAAAAAGGATCCGGAAGAAAACGGACCACCAGAAAAACAGCACGCTACGGCCATGCGTGGCGGCATTATCCTGCTGGAAGCCGAGGCTCCACTCAGACCTGGTAAATCCGCTTCCCTCACCCTTAGTCTTTTGGAGGACGGGCCGGAAACTGGGAACCGGATCGCACTGGAGAAATCGGATCTTTCGGCATCCTCCGGCAGGAAGATCCACAGCAGGGCGATTACTATTTCACCACGGGTGGTCACCCTCCTTCCCGAAGTGGCAAAGGAGGTTACTATTACAGTCCGGATACCAAAGAGTGCGAGCCCCGGGCACTATAACGCCCTTCTAACCGATCGGCTGAATCCCCATATCAAAGTAATTCTGTCTGTCAATGTCATTGAATAATACCATGGACGAATCCGTGATGAGGGCCATGCTTTCCGACTTCGGAAGGGAAACACTCAATGGCATCCTCAATTTCATCCCCGTGAAAGAGCCGAGGCAGTACCTCTATGACCTCATCGAAGATTATCCAAGGCGGGGCGGGAAGGGTTTCAGGCCGGGACTTTGCATGGCAACCTGCGGGGCTTATGGGGGAAAGCTGCGCGAGGCTAAATTTTCCGCGATATGCCTGGAGCTGTTGCACAATGCTTTCCTTATACACGATGATGTGGAAGACGACAGTTTTTACCGCAGGAACAAACCCACTATGCATCAGGCCAACTCCAAAGCGATAGCCATAAATGTTGGTGATGCCATGAACGCCCTCAGCCTCCATCCGCTGATCCGTAACAGGGACATCCTCGGAGACAGGGTGGCGGAGCTCATCTTCCTGGAAATCCAGCATCTGGTTACCGAATCATCCGAGGGGCAGGCTATGGAACTTGGGTGGCGCAAAGATAACCGTTGCGACCTTAGCCCGGAAGACTACCTCAGACTGATCCTTAAAAAGACATGCTGGTATACCTGCATCCATCCTATCCGAATAGGTGCAATTATCGGCACAAAAGGGACCGTTGACCCCGACCAGTTTAACAGACTGGGTTATTTTATGGGGGCATCCTTCCAGATTCAGGACGACATACTCAACCTGGTTGGGGATGAAGGCAAGTACGGCAAGGAAATCGGGGGCGATATCCTGGAAGGTAAGCGCACCCTGATGCTCATCCATTTATTTTCATTATGTCACCGCACCGAATTCGGCTTCATTGAGGAATTTCTCGCCACGCCCATCACTGGCAGATCGGTATCCGATGCGCAACGGGTATTTGGGTATATGTTAAAGTACGGATCTGTGGAATATGCCAAGGAAACCAGCAAATATCTTGCAGGTGCGGCCCTCAAGGAATTTTACAGCATTTTTTCAAGGCTGCCCGATTCCAGGGACAAGGCATTCCTGGAGTCCCTGATCCTATACATGATCAACAGGTCGTATTAACTGTTTCGATGATCGTACTCCGTCAAAAATACCATACAGATTTCGATGTGCTGATCGCTGGCGGGGGCCCGGCCGGCAGTGCACTCGCCTTTCACCTTTCCAGAGCGGGTATAAAAACCGCTGTTGCCGAAGCCGGAAAATTTCCCCGGGACAAGGTTTGCGGTGACGGGGTTAGCCCGATTGCAATGAGGGAGCTGCAGCTCCTCGGAATTACCGAAACCCCTACCTTCAGGCAGGCCAATGAAATAAACGAGGTAGGCCTGTATATAAAGGAGGACAAGGCTATAGTTGAACTTCACAAACCGGATGACATGCCCTACCATGCCCGGATCATTCCCCGTATGGAACTGGACACCCTCATCTATGAAGCGGCTAAGCGTGCGGGCGCAACATTCTTTGAACAAAGCCGAGTAGTCGACTACACGATCTCGAAGGAAAAGGTCGTCACGACTATCAGGAACGGAAAAAGCAACCTGAACCTCAGCTCCGGGGTGATCATTGGGGCCGACGGCGGACGTTCGCTTGTCGCACGGAAGCTCAGAGGCGCCAAGCCCGATATCGCATTTCAACTATTGGGGCTAAGGGCATATTATGAAGGGGTGAACGGACCGCGAAACCGGGTGGACATTTATTTCAGTGAAGAAAACTTTCCGGGTATATACTGGGCATTTCCCTTCGGGAAGGCTGGTGCTAATATTGGGATGGCAATGGTATATAAGACCTACCCACAGCAAGCTTCACAGGTCACGAGAATTTTTGAGACCCATCTCAGGGAAAATACGGCACTGAAAACGCGGATCGGCCAGGGAACCCTCAACGGGAAAATAGAGGGATGGCCAATAAGCATTTATGATCCACGTAGCCCTGTGGTCTCAGACAGGCTCATGCTGGTTGGGGAGGCGGCCGGGCTCATTAATCCATTGAGTGGCGACGGCATACAGTACGCACTCCTCAGCGCGCGATGGGCGGCTGATTGCCTGGCAGGCTGTTTTAAAAGGGACGACCTCTCCACCGGGGCGCTGAGTGCATTCCGGGAGAAGCTGGAACACGAATTTTCCTACGATTTCGCATTTTCCAACCTGCTGGTTCATTTCGGAAGGAACAAGACCATGACCCCGGTCTGGATGGCCATCCTCTCAATACTAATATCACGCTCTAAAGCGGATCCCCAGTTTGCAAAAGTACTGGCCGGGGTCTTCGAGGGAACATATCCTTCCTATGAAGCCCTCAAACCGCAATTCGTTTCCAAAGTGCTGCTGGAGGGCGGCCTGGAACTGGGCGGATATCTCGGGAATGCCGGCAGAAGGCCGGACCACCTTTTTCGGGACGGAAGCGCGGCCCTGCAATTCCTGGCTGATACCGCGGGGGAAATGGCCAGGGACCCTGAAATGTACAGGCGGTGGTTGGTTGAAATCGCTCAAAAATCTCTGACTGTTTCCAGGCATGGCCTGTCAAAAGTATTCAAGTTGAACTAATGCGGCTTCTGCATTCCGTGTGGCGCAGGATTATTTCCTCGCCAGGATGCTGTCAAATGCGAGTCTGCTGCTTCCCTCTCCGCGTCCTGTGGTTTTCTGCCTTCCGAACCATATGAATACCCTGCCGTTTTTCCACCGTGTTCTTTGGTAGGCCTGGTGTACCAATACCCCGTTCCGTGGTACTTCTTCCTCAAAAATATAATAGGGTTCTTTCTGGTCCAGTCATTCTTTCAGCAAAGATGTCCTGGGCCTTACCTTATCGGGTTTATCGGTCTCACCTTCCAAATAGTGCGGCATGGCTGCCCGCTGAAGTTGAATTTCCCCGATGTTGCCCTTCAGGTGAACCGGAATGAAAGGGATCCAATTTTCGGTGATATTATTCATGATCTCATAATCCTGGCCGCGGATTCTGGAGTGGGTTCCGTGGTTTCGGAAGTAGCCGGGAGGTCATTATCCACCAGCTTCTGGAGACAACTATGGTATTGTGCGGCCACCCCGTTTTTAGATTATTTTGAGACTAAGTAAAATAAAAAGCCTGTGAATCAACTGATTACAGGTTTATTGTATCGATTTGATTCATATTTAGTGGAGTCGGAGGGACCAGAACACACCTCTCAAAACCCCCATATACAGGGGTTTTGAGAGGGCTGTATAAATATGCTCACTGAATAGGTGACTTTCTTTATTTAATACTGCCAAATACCATTTTTAAACCACTCGTATTCAATACATCGGAAATATTACTTATTATGGAAAAACCATAAAAGACCATGCCATTTAAGCAAGATTCTTTTTAAATTAAAATAGATAGAAAAATGTGAACAATCATGTAATTTTTAGGAGATAAATTGCTATAATAAAATGATTAAATTTTGAATTATACAGTAATTTCTTTCTCATAAACATAAAATCCTAAAATTTATACATCGAGTTATGTGTCAAGGATATTTTTATTATATTGTAGGAAAGTTCTCCCTCAGAGGTCACCATACCTCCTTTAAGACACCTGCATAGTAGTAATGTCGCTCTTTACAAATATGGCCATAATGTTTCCGCTATATCATATGGGAACATAAGAGATATTTAACTTCATTAAGAATCTTCTATTTATGTCTAGCGAAAGAGCATATTTAGATCTGCTATCAGAATTACCTGCCATCCGAAGGCGATTTTTAAAATGGCCTAATGTTCGTAATATAGGACTTGGGGCAAAACAAAAATCAGGCGAAATACTTCACGAATGGGCTTATAGATTCTATGTTGAGCGCAAATTACCCTTAAATGAGATTCATATAGAAAAGAGGATTCCTGCTTATATCAATGGTGTTAGAACAGATGTCATCTCCTTCATTGCAAGCGAAAGTCTGGTAAGTGTAGCTTCCGTTCCCGCTGTAGATGAGAATGAATATCGCGATCAGGGTGTTCGTGGCGGAATTAGTATCAGAAATGAACATTTTGAAAATGATCAGCCTTCCGGATATGGTACGCTTGGCATATTGGCAAGAAGGACAACAGATAATGCCCTTGTAGGGCTTACGTGTTCGCATATTGCTAATGCGGCTTCAAATACTCCCACTACACTTGAAACAAGAATTGGTCAGCCGAAATATTGGATTAGCTGTTGCTGCTGTCCACGGGGATGGATTGGGAATGTAAAAAAAGCAACACTGAATAATGATTTGGACTGTGCGCTGATAGAGATTGATGAGGATATTGAAGAGCAAGTAACCAATAATAATACTGAAAACAAGGTTCAGGGTATTAACGGCAACATTGAAGGGGCAGCCCTCCCACTATTGCATGATACGGTTAGAAAGTACGGACGTACGACAGGATTGACCAATGGTCGTGTTGTTGATATTGCATATGGTCCTGATCAAATACTCATTGAGCTTATCGGCGGAAATTCTGGAGACGCATTTGCACACCATGGAGATTCAGGCGCTGTTATAGTCAATGAAGATAACCAGGTAATCGGACTGCTTGTAGCAGCAGCACAGGAAACCGACCCAGTCACTGGTACCAAACTGCCATTAACCCGAGCTATTGCCACTTTGATTAAGCCCATCATGGAAGAACTGGATATTAAGATAGCGGGTGTTGAGGCGGCCGATGTTACCATCCCGGTTCGTGCGAAACCATGGCCTGGTGGACAAAACGACACAAATTTAAACCCGGTTGAGGTATTTGCCAGTGCCAACTTTGGTTTTGCCGGAAATGTCAACTGGGATGTTTCTGGAGGTGCTTCCGGAGCTGTGATCATTGCAACAGGAACACAAACGGCTAGTAATTTGTCGAGTATTTCGGTACGGTATGATATAGCCTCCGTTACAAATAACAAAACGGACGCTGTTTCGATTAAGGCTACCAGCGGAACCGAAGAATCGGAAAAATTCAGGACGGTATTTAGAATCGTTCCCACATTAAATACCGCAGCAGTATTGGCAGTTGAGAATACCAAAAGATTCAATGCTAATGGAGGTGCTGATAATCAGGCTGGAGTAGCGGTGCCGGGAACCGATGGTGCCAATTGGTTTATGGCAAAGGCAGAAATTATCTATGAAATACAACCTCAGGGGATTCAATGGGATGCTAGTACCCATACAAATTTTATAGTAGGAGATGGTTCCACAGGAGCTAAAGGTGACATACTTGCCAGACGCCAGTCAAAATTCACCAAAGGTGAACTTGGCGCAAATGACCCAACACCAACTCGTACTACTGAAGCCAACTGGATTTCAGCGGGTGATAGCTCAGCAGACGATTTTAAGGCACCAAATTCTGAAACGCCCAATACTATATTCCGTTTAGCTAATGAAGGATTTGATCCGAGTACTTTGCTGCAAGCCTATCTTCGGGCAGATTACAGGGATTATCTTGAACTACATAATGGAACGGACTGGGTTCGAATTACTCCTTATGTGGAATGGTTTGCCAATTTAACGGCGGATTTTAACGGGCCTCAGGCAACAGCCACCGCACCTCCAAATGTTGGAGCAGTAAATACCATTGGGGCAGGGAGTACTGCTGAACCTATTCCAGCGGTGATTTACTGTGGGTTTGTCGGGAATGGTTCCGTAATAACAAAGACTGCCCTTGTCAACAAAATTGTTGAAATAGCATTAGAAGAGCATGACAACTGGCGCAATCTGGCTAATGGCAGCAGATTAGAGGAAAATTCTCCCCTGAAGTTTGCAGACTTGGTCATTTATTGTTTGGCCGTTCAACTTAGACCTAACTCCATTACTCCAGATTTAATAGAACAGATTCAAAATGAAGTTAGAAGTTTCGCAGGATTGACATTAAATAGCAATTTCATCACTGTCTCGAATACCATAAGCACAAATTTAGGAGGTAATAATAATGATGTAACGGCTATCAGGATAAGAAATGCATTAACCAACGCCCGACACGTTAATATCCCTCCAGTTGGAAATGACCCATTTGCCTGGAGTGCAGTGTTTATAACCCATGTCATAAGGCAAGCCGCCTTAGACTTGGAAATCGAGTACGAGGACGACTTAGGTGGAATACAGGGACGGGCAAAAATACTTGAATTCGGTAATTCACACAGCCAATATGCGCGACCGGCATTGGAGAGAGCAAATAACAATACCTTGGGTTGTTACCATGCCATAGAGCCAGATCAACCCATTGAAATTGGGGATATAATTATTCAGGATAGACGAAACCCATTAAACATTAACGATGTTAGGGATTTACAAAACCTTGCCCAACAACCTCCATCTACACATGGCGATGTGGTTGTGAGATTTGACATCGCGAATAATAGCGTAATTACGATTGGTGGTAATACGGGAGATAGTGTTCGAAGAAGAAGATATCCGATTGATAATCTGAGGGTATTGCAAATAGATGATGCAAACCGGAGGACCTGGACGCAGGAACCCGATAACGGAAATGATCCACCTGCTACGGCTATAAATAATAACAATCCCTTAATCGCCACGAGTACTTCAAGAATTTTTGCAGTATTGAGGCTGGTTGAGGAATGCCAGGAGCTACCCTAAAGGTCCTATGGAAATATGAATTAAATAAAAAGTAAACGATGAAACCCCGCAAACTCGAATATTTCGAAGACCGGTTAAAGGTCAGTCCCGAGGGCAGGGAAGTACTGGATGTTATCCGTACCCATGCCAGGGAAGTCCTGTATCTGGTCCAGAAAAACAGGGCTACGATGGTTTGCTGGCAACGTCATCACGGACCTGCATTCGTAAAGGCTATAGTAGACAGTGGTTTTGAAAAAGAAGCGGAGTTTAAAAATGAAATTAATGGGATAAGCCTGGAAATGTTGGTGCTGAATATTGCCGAAGCACTTCAGGATAATGGTTCCCCCGCTTTAAAGGCGGCCATTGGGAAACATGTTCTTGCGGTGTTAACCATAATTAAAGAAGCAAACTCTCTCGACCAGATAATATATAGCATAAATTATACAATAGTAAAGGCATGACGAAGAACACTTATATACCCCGTGATGAGATTGTTGATATGCATAAAGAATTCAACAAGGTTAGAAAGAAGGTTGAGAAGGAACTTTTAAAAATTCACGGGGTGTTGGCTGTAGGTGTAGGACTTAGGGAGAAAAAAGGAGAAATACAACGGGAGTTGTGTTTTAAAGTAACTGTTGAAAAGAAAAAAGCTAAATCAAAACTTAAAGTCAAAGAGCGTATACCAGAGGAAATCTATGGTTTCAAAACAGATGTCGTTGAAAAAACAATTACACTTCCTGCTGCTGATAGTAAAAAATATAGACCACTTATTGGAGGATGCCAGATACAATCTTCAACCAAGTCCGGAGTGGGAACTTTAGGTTGTTTCGCCAGGAGAAATTCAGATAACAAGATAGTGCTAATAACTAATTGGCATGTGGTGATAGATAATGCTACAAGTACGGATAACGAACGAATAGGTCAACCATCCCACAATGGATGTTGTTCTTGTTGTGCCACCGGAGAATTCGCAACCGTGGTAGGTGGATTTTTAAATACAACACACGATGTGGCGATTGCATTGATCAATGGACAGGAAACCGATACCATTCCGGAAGAACGCTATATTAATGAAATTCTTGGTATCGGGATAATTGCTGGTAGTGCGGAACCAATGGGAGGCGAAACGGTGTTTAAATATGGCAGGACAACGGGTTTAACAAAAGGCCAGATTTTAAACGATAATACCAGTATAGGTGTAGATTTTAGTACGACCTACGACGGCCTGGGTACCATAAATAGAATGGGTGTTCAAATTACTCCAGTTGCACCACATCCAAAATTTATAGATTTTGGAGATTCTGGGTCTGTTACCGTTAACGAGCATAACCAGGTAGTGGTTCTCAATTGGGCGATTCAGGGAGGGGGCAGAATTTCACGAGTAGAGAATGACCTGGGAATTCAAATACTGGATAGTAGTTTGCATCCAAATGTAGCTGGTAAACAAGGGGTTCGCCTTAGTTCTGTGAATGTGCCGAATTATGAATTAAGCCTTAGTGGGGCCTTATCGCAACTGGATGAAGAGCTCGCTCAATATGATGAAGGTAAAAAGATACTGGAACTATTCAAAGTGCACCGGGAAGAGTTATTACAACTGGTGCGAACAAATAGGGAGGTCATGGCTGCCTGGCACCGCTATAAAGGACCTGCCTATCTTTCCCATATCACTCGGAGAATACGAAGAGGCACCCCGATTCCGGAACAGATTAATGGGATTTCCCTCCAGAATCTTATTCTGAAAATGACCGCTGTACTACAACGAAATGGTAGTGATGGATTAGTTGATGCGGTCAAAGCAAATTATCTGAAAATTTTAAACGTAGTGGCTTCGGGCAATTCTATTGAGGATTGGAAAAATAACCTTGCCGATCTCGAACTCAAAAGCAAAATGGCAAATACGATTTAAAGATGGCAGAAAGTGATGTCGGTACATTAGAAGCCATAGGGCTGGAAGTGGTCAAGGTATTTGTCCCCTTCAAAGAGCGGGTTGAAGCCGGGGAAGTATTGCTTTTGCTGGCCGAACTCGGAGTGGAGTTTCCGGCCAGCCTGGCCAATGATGCCGGATTCCAGGGAGCCGTAACCGGGGTGGCCGATAAGGTAACTACCCTGGTGGGTTTAAGCCGGGAGATGATAGCAGCCATCAAAGCCGAAGACTACGGGCTGTCTGGGGAGAAAGCGGTAGAGCTTACCCAACTTATTGCCGGAATAGTTGATGATTTCCAAACCATAGCCGATGAGATCAACGCCAATGGCCCCTATCCGGGGCTATCAGCTTCGGAACTGAATAATTATGTTCAGGACCTCGCCGTAAACCTGGTTGAATATCTTCTGATTAACTACCTAAAATCTACAGTTTCTTTATTTGTACTTTTTCTTGAGTTCTTTGGGATCATAGAAGAGCGCGTTCAAAATGAAGGTTCTGTAAATCCACTCCTGCCGGAATTCATTAAAAGTGATCTGCGGCTGGACAGATTTGGAGAATTTTTTAAGGATCCTACCGCCCTCGCCCAAAAACTTTATGGCTGGGGAGGTAATGATGAAGAGGGCAATCCTTTTACCGGAGACAAGCTTTTCAAAAAACTGGAAAAGATCATCAGCGCCACGGGCTGGCCCGCCGTCTATGATGAAAGCAGCGGGCAACCGGAGTTGGATATACTCTTGTTAAGGTTTCAACCCCGGACAGATTTGAATCCCCGGGGTCTGGAAATGACCATTGATGAACCCATAACCGGCGGTTTATCCCAGACGTTGAAGTTTGACAAGTCTACCCTGGAGGTTGCCTTTAACAGTGGCCTGGGAGTTGACACCATTTTGGTGGTTCAGCCCAATGGCACCTTTACCATCACCCCCCCGGCAGCCTCTGCCTTACAAATTACCGGAGAAGCCTCTGCCAAATGGGTTGCTAAAAATGAAACCGGAGAACCCCTTATCATATTCGGTGCCACCAATGCGAGCAGACTTGAGTCCAAGGAGGTCTCTGCCCTGTTAAAAGCGGGCTTTGATTGGGACGGGAACAAGGCCGATGTGGATGTAACCATAGAAACCGCCTTAAAAGAAGGTAAGATCGTTATCAAGCCTTCCAACCCGGATGGCTTTCTCGCACAAATATTACCGGAAGAAGGGATTATCATCAACTTTGATATCCTCCTGGGGATCGATAGTGAAAGAGGGTTCTATTTCGAAGGAAGCGGGGGATTCAAAGTGGAATTGCCACTCAACCTCCAACTGGGTCCCCTATTGATAAAATCCCTGATTCTCTCGGTAGAGGCCGGGACCGAGGGAATACCTGTTGGAATTGGTGCCAATATCAGTTTGGAACTGGGCCCCTTTGTGGCTGTGGTCGAGGAAATGGGAATCAAAGCGAATTTTACGTTTCCGGAGGATAAGAAAGGTAATTTGGGCGTAGTGAACCTGGATTTGGGTTTCAAACCGCCTTCGGGGATAGGCTTGTCCTTAGATGCCGGTGTGGTCAAAGGCGGAGGTTTCCTCCGATTCTATTTTGATCGGGGCCGTTATGAAGGAATCGTTCAGCTTTCCATAAAAAAGGTAGTGAATGTTATAGCCATTGGTCTGATCAGTACCAAGGGGCCTAATGGCGAGGAAGGACAGTTCTCTATGCTCTTATTAATTACCGCAGAATTCACGCCTATTCAGCTGAGTTTTGGATTTACCCTGAATGGGGTAGGCGGACTAATTGGGGTTCACCGGACCATGGATCTCGACGCCTTACGCAATGGAGTACGAGCCAATACCCTGGATAACATTCTATTCCCAAGCGATCCTATCGCCAATGCCACACAGATCATCAGTGATCTCGAAAGCGTTTTTCCACAAGCACAGAGACGTTATGCATTCGGATTAATGGGCAAGTTGGGCTGGGGAACGCCGACCTTAATAACTTTGGAACTGGGCTTAATGCTCGAGGTGCCCAACCCTATTGCGCTGGCTATTCTCGGAGTTATTAAAATGGCTCTGCCAACAGAGGAGGCAGCCGTACTTAAATTGCAGGTGAACTTCGTCGGAATCATCGATTTCGAGGCGCAGTACATTTCCTTTGATGCTTCTTTATTTGATTCCAAGCTCTTGACCTTCACCTTGGAAGGCGATATGGCCTTGCGGATCAAATGGGGGGATCAGTCTAATTTTCTATTTACCGTCGGAGGATTCCATCCATCGTATACCCCGCCACCCCTCGCGCTACCAGAAATGCGGAGACTTTCCATTGGATTACTAACCGGAAATCCAAGGTTAACGGTCAGCACCTATTTCGCAGTAACATCGAATACCGTGCAATTCGGGGCGGGGGTAGATTTTCTCTTTAAGGTCAGCAAGTTTAAGGTCATCGGATACCTCTATTTTGATGCCCTTTTCCAATTTGATCCTTTCTACTTTAATATTGCCCTAGCGGCCGGCATGGGAGTTTATGTAGGCAGTTCGGAAATTCTAAGTATTAAGTTAAGCGGAATTTTAGAAGGACCCACTCCGTGGCATATTACCGGCAGGGTCAAGTTTAAAATATTATGGGTCGTTAAAATCAGCGTCAGCATTGAAACTACCTGGGGCGATAACAAAGATACTTCCTTGCCCGACATCGATGTCTTGCCAAAATTGAAAGAGGCACTAGAGAACAAAGCCAATTGGCTAACCCCCATCGAATCAACGGGTGATAATCCGGATCAATTGATTAGCCTCAAAAAGATAGTAAATACGAACGACAATATCATTGCGCATCCTAACAGAAGTTTATCGGTGAGCCAGAAAGTAGTGCCCCTTGATATGAATATCGAGAAATTTGGCACACAAAATCCGAGGGACTTTACACACTTTCATCTCGAAATGTTAGACACGGATGGGGATACGATGCTGGGCACGAATTTGAAGGAAGAATTCGCCCCCGATAGTTTCCTTAAGTTGAAGGAGTCAGAAAGGTTGAGTCGACCCTCTTTTGAAAAATACAATAGCGGTTTGGAAAGTACCGGCTCTTCGGAACTGACCTCTGACTATTTCAGGGAAAGGGAAGTCGAGTTCGAAGAGATTATCTTGGATGAACCGGATCCGGTGGTCAATATCGTAAAGATGGATGCACTCGAATTTCAGGCATTTGTCAAGAACGGCTCTCTGGCAAAATGTAGCCTAAGCGCAAAAAACAACGCTGCCTCTGTGCTTTCACCGGGTAAGGTGGCTATTGCGGAGGAAGGGTTTTCGATAGTCGATGTTGATAATCTATCGCTTTTTGAAAACCAACAACTTTCGAGTAGGGTAGAAGCCGAACAGGCCGTGAAACAAGTTATTTCCGAACGTCCAGAACTTGAAGGGCAGTTAGAGATCATACCAACTTTTGAATTAGTCTGATTATGAGCGAGATTCTAGCGAGATACAGTTTTTTACCCTGGACCAAACGGGGACTTTCCTTAAAATTGAAAGAGGAGGATAATTTTAATGACTTTTCAAGTCCTCCACCAGAAGGGTGGACCACCGGGCGCCCGGAAGTGAAGATAAAGGTCAATATTACGGCCAAAAAAGGGGAAACGAAACAGCTAGACCATGTCGATCAAAACATAGAATTGATCGGGCCGGGTGATATCCTGGGGATCGATCAGCGAATCATCGTAAAGACGGAACCAAGGAATTGGATTACCAATTTTGAGCCCAATTATTTTCCCTATGTAGAATTCTATGAAGAGGATTTCCCATGGCGGTATTCTCCGGCAGTGTCGAAGGGGAATAAACTGAGACCATGGTTGGCCCTTGTGGTATTGAAGGAAAATGAATTTAAAAGGGATTCCGCGTTATTCGGTACGTTACCTTCCATTTTGGTCAATGCCGCTGATACCGATCCGCCGAATACGACTGGGGCGGCCAGCAGTATTTTTCCCGACCCCTCACAGCTATGGGCTTGGTGTCATGTGCATCTCAATGGTGATGTGGACCCTAGCCCGGCGAATGATCTCGACCCGACCAAGGCATCGGATATGAATAGTGCCCTGAACCGATTTCGAAGCTTGCTTGCCGCTAACCCGGATCAGGCCGGAGCACGATTGATGTGCCCGCGTAAGCTCGAACCCAATACATCGTACTTCTGCTTCTTGATTCCCGCTTTTGAAAC
>CAYSVQ010000131.1:0-55093 GCA_964434565.1 uncultured Flavobacteriaceae bacterium
GAGCTTTGATTGTGCTGTAAATATTATTTAGTGTCAGGAGCCCTCTGTTCTGACTATGCCGTCTGCCCAAAGGGGGTTGAATGGAAATCGGCTATGGGATTTGTTATTTGGAATTTCCATCAATGAAGAACAACCCTCTCCTTGAATCTTGAACTTTGAATCTGAATGAGTACAGGGAAACAGAAAAACCCCGGCTTTACGCCGGGGTTCTTAATTTATAATGAATTGGATGTGATTTTAAGGTATGCTATCGCGCACAGTCGTCCTGGCACAATCAGGAGCCTGTATTTAGTAGGCCCACATATCCTGCTCACGGTCGCGGATCTCTTCTTTGATCCTTTGCGCTTCCAGTAACTGAAAGAGGGCATTGTCTGCGATATATTCTTCTATCTCACGATCGCCATGAACGTTGTCTTCCTTATAGATGCTGGCATCGAACCTCCTTGAATTCAGGAGCATATCAAAGGAAATCGGCATGGCCGAATTCCGCTGGTTAAACACCTTGGCCTCATGGAGGATCTGCCTTGCGCCCGGGAACCAAACCCAGAACAATTCTACTTTGGCTTCCTCAAGAGTCATGGATTCATTGTCTATAAAGTTAACGTCGGGAGCCACCGGGGCAATCCCCAGCAGGCGGTATTTCAGCTCACCCTGACGCTTGTCAAAATACCACATTCCCTTGATTCGGTACTCTTCAATATCGGCAGCCGTAAGTTCCCTCCGGTTAATGTATTCAGGGGAGATCTGCTCGCCGGCATTGTACTGCTCGTATCCGAGATCTGTTGTATCCACCTTATTAAGGGTGGCGGCAAGATCGCTGAATTTACGCTTTTCAGTGAAATAGGAATCCACATATACATCCGTCAGTTTGCCGTTCTTGATGTTCTTGATCAGTACATCGTACAGGGAGCGGCGGTCGGCACCGATATCAATGGTATCGAGCGGATAATAGAGGGGGAAATTCACCCGTTGGTCCAGGTCGACGACTTCCCATACGGTTTTAGACCAAAGGATATCCCTGTCATCCACATAGCCGTATTCCAGCGGAACGTCATTGTCAGCCAGGACCTGCGCCTCGGTTTTCTTACCGATATCCTCAGGCTTCTTGGCATTCAGGATATTTGCCTGAGCCATTGTAGCCATCGGGATCGCAGTGAGGACTCCAACCAATATTACATGCTTCCAATTCATAAAATTTTAATTTATCGTTCTTAGTTGGTAATCTCCACAACTACCGGAGACACCTTCTTCAATTTATAGCTCTTGTTGTTGGTGATGTATGCCTCAATATCAAAAATCTGAACGGCATCACCCCTGCCGGCCCTTCTCAGGGCACCTTTGGCTCTATCATCTAGTTTGTTACCACGAACCTCCACAGTAGGTTGTCCGGGGACTTTAAATTTAAAGCCGCTTACTGCAAGGTTCAGGTCAAAATCAAAGTCTTCCAGCAAGGCTCCTACCGTGGATATCTCCAGGTTGGCCCTTGGCATGGATACACTTCCCGCTTCGCCCCGGACAGATCCGGCAGGCCTTGGGATATCCTTGATCCTGAACTCTGCAGGCGTATTGATTCGCTGCCCGTCTGGCAACACCCCTGAGGCTGTTATGGTAACTGTCCTTCCTGTTCCCGGGTTCATGATATACTGGCTGCCGCTCCTTCGGGTAAGTCCCGCTGCGGAGGCAGTAACCTTGTTATCCGGAATGCCGGGGATGGAAATGGTCATGGGGTTGGCCACGCCCCGGTATACCACGTTCATTTTGTCTGCGGCTATCACTGCGGCATTCGGTTTCGAAATGGTTGAGAAAGTGGTGTTTGTCAGGGGCACTTCTGTTTCAGCGCCATCCTGCATATAATACAAGGAACCGCCGATCACGTGATCTCCGGGGTTTCCAGCGCTGATCAGCATTTTCACACCTCCTTCTTCCAGTTCGTAGTCCCTTCCTTCCGTCAGCTGCCGCCCGTCGAGGGTAAGCTCCGCTTTTACCGGCTTGGCTGATTTATCGGTTTTGCCTAATACTATACTTCCCTGAAACTTCTCTCCTGAGTAAAAGGCCGTCTTTTCCTGCTCAAGAAGCGTGGAAAAATTTGTAAGCGAAACCTGACTGGTAAGTTCTCCCTGTAGCATTGCTTTCAGGGCAGCTTCTTCAGTTGCCTTGATATCGGCCTGTAGCGCGGTAAGCTTGGTTAATGAAGCAATCAGGGGAAAACCTTCGTAGTGGTATTGCAACCAATCTACCTTTACCCCATCTCTGCGTTCAACCTTGCCATTGGAATCACCGGTTACAAACCGGGCGTTAACAATATCCTTTACCTCATTGAAATCATCTCCAAGGATTGTAAGCACTTCGGAGCGGTATTCCTGAATCCATTTCATGAACTCCCTTCCCTCCGGTGCTAGGTTATCGCCCTGCCAGAATTTCTGGTCAAGATAATCGGATTTATCCATGACCTGATAGTCATTAGGGTCCTCAACATCTGTTACCATACTTTTCTTCAATTCCTCCAGATAGGCAAAATACTCCTGCGAAAGCTGCTTTATTTGCTTCGCATCCTCATATAATTCGGCATATTTAACGGCGTCTTCTGAAGCCTTAGTCTCCAGATTGGCAAGAAATGCCTCGTTATTATTGGTAATCTTGTCGTTGGAAGCTTCCAGCTTTTCGTTCATAAGACCGAAGGCTGCCAGAACTTCCTTACTCATATTCAGCGCCAGCATTGCGATGAAAATCAAATACATTAGATTGATCATCTTCTGACGCGGTGATAATTTTCCTGATGCCATGTTTTCTAATTAGCTATTTTAATATTATGTTGATTTGGGAACAGTGAAATTCACTAATTAGTTACGGCTGCTCATGGCGGTCAGCATGCCACCGTACACTCCGTTAAGGGATGACAGGTTAGATGCAAGTGACTCCATCTGGTCTTTCAACGCACCGGCGTTCTGAACTACTTCCTCGTTAATGGAAGCCTGGCGGCTGGCACTTTCCAGCTGTACCTTGTAAAGGCTGTTCAAAGACTCCATCTGGGCGGCTGCCGTAGAAAGCTCTTCAGAATATTTCTTGGTGTGCTGAATAGCATCTGCTGTAGGGGCAATACCTTTGGCGGCACCTTCAAAATTGCGGATGCTGTTTCCGAGGCTGTCGAACAACTGGGCGTCTATGTTGGCTTCTTTAAGTAATTCATCAAGTTTCCTGGATAACAATCCTTCAGCTTCCTTGGCCGCTTTTACATCGTTCTTCCCATTAGACTGGGCTCCTGTTAACTCAGGGTAAACCAAAGACCAATCGTACTCGTCGTCTACTGGCTCAAAGGCACTGATGGCAAAAATAAGTGCTTCGGTTATCAGACCCACTGCTAGTAGTAGTCCGCCCGTAAGGGGGCCGAATTCCCAGTGAAGGATCTTGAATAACGCACCGATGATCACCACCGATGCACCCAGGCCATAGGCCATGTTAAATAATTTCTTTGTTGATTTTGACTGTGCCATAATTTTAAATTTAAATTAAGTTTATTGTTAAAAATAAGTATTTGGTTAAAGGTTTGATTATGGTATTTAATTATTGTGTGGAATCTTCCTCGCCCATATAATCCTGGACGGTCCTGAATCCGATATAGCTCCTTGCAGAATCCTGGTACTCATAATCCCTGGTACTTACCTGCAGGAAGTATGCGACATCTTTCCACGACCCGCCACGGATCACCTTTCTGGTGTTCCCCTGCGATTCGGCATTCGGGTTCATGGTTGAGGCATATTCGTAAGAGCCGGGATAGTAACTGGAGTTGGTCCATTCCGACACGTTACCGGCCATATTGTAAAGATTAAAATCGTTAGGTTCGTAAGATTTGGCTTCAACGGTGTAAAGGGCCGCGTCTGCCGCATAATCACCCCTTTGGGGTTTGAAGTTTGCCATAAAACAACCGGTGTCGCTTATTACATATGGCCCGCCCCAGGGATAGGTACCCCCTTCGATGCCCCCGCGAGCGGCATATTCCCATTCCGCTTCTGTAGGGAGACGGAACTGGTTCACGAATTGCTTTCCGCGTGCCTTCTGGTCGTCATTTTTAAATTTGGTCCTCCAGTTGCAAAAGGCTTTGGCCTGTTTCCAGGAAACCCCTACCACGGGATAGTCACTGTAGGCGTCGTGCCAGAAGTAATCGTTGTGCATGGGTTCATTATAGGAGTATTCAAAATCCCTGATCCAAACCGTGGTGTCGGGGTAGATTTCCAGTTCCTCCTGCTTAATGAAGTCTTTTCGCCTGCCCTCCCGTGAACGGGCGGCAGATTCTATATCCATCCAGCTGTATTTGTACTTCAGTTTTCTCACGTCAATGGTGCGTTGCCCGTTATAGGATTCTTCCTCGGGAATATACAGAGAGTCCATAACCTCTGTATAGTACTCGTCCGGATAGTCGGAAACGTCCCAGATTAGATCCTGATCACTATTCAGGGCACGGCCTTCATAGCCGGTTTCTCCCATGCCAGAATAATTATCGAGCATATAACGGTCGTATACAGACATTTGGGTGGTGTCGGCATCCCTGAAGGAATATTCGCCGATCCCGCCGTCTTCAGGACTCATGCCCAACTCGTCGGCAAGGATGGCCAGCCTGGTCCTTACAATGGAATCGCGTACCCATTCCACAAACTGCCGGTATTCGCTGTTGGTGATCTCCGTGTCGTCCATATAAAAGGAGCGTACGGTGACGGTTTTGGTTGGCGCATTGAGAACTTTGGCCATGTCCTCTTCACTTTTACCCATGATAAACGCACCACGGGGAATCAGCTCCATACCATAGGGTTTCTCAGGATACCACTTTTTACCCTGTACCCCCACCAGTTCGCCTTTCGTTTTTGAGCCACAGCCCGACAGCAAAAAAACAAACGCTATAGAGGTTAACAATAGCTTCTTCATACTTTAGGTTAAATTTCGATTTAGACGATAAACACTAATGATGTTTATTACTCACTAAAACTGCATTTTGAATAATTTATTGTACAAAGTTGAGGTCTGTACTTCAAAATTATTATCAATCAGTTAAAACCTTTCTTATAGGCTTTAAACCACCGTTCAGGGATGATTTGATCGCATGCGTCAAGGTAGTCCTGCTCAGTGCAAGGTAATAACGCCTGTGATTGCGATTTAGTATGCGAAGTAAGGATAGACGGGACTTCGACCCACCATCTTTCGGTGAGGTGGCTTTTATAAAATACCAGCTCTTCCGTGCTTGAAGGCACTATAAATTTACTGAAGTCGTCATTGGCGGAAGAAGGGGTTTCCTTGACCCTGTAATTAAAACCTTCCATGAAGTACCAGATGATTTGAGCTATAAGTTGAAACGACTGTGGGTGGTTTTCACTCTCGTAGATCCCGAAGACCGAAACCTCATCGCTGATGCCTGCGTAGCGGGCTATCGCACAGATTTCACGGCCATCGAACCCGTTGGGGGAAAAACTGGAGGAATACCCAAGCTCCGCGGCCTTAATTGCCCTCGCATCGATACTTATAATGTTGGCGTTGCGCAATAGCGGTTCGGCAAGCGTAATATCGGTGGTAACCTCACCCAGGCGGTAAGCATCAAAAAACAGGCGTTCCATGAGATCTATTTCTTCCTGGGCATTAAAATAGCTCTGGTACCCCAGGTTTGAAAAATTAAACAGGTTGTTGGGTTTATCTGAAATTATCCTGCTCATATACGAGTTAGAGGAGATAAGTTCTTCGTCTGTCCCAAAATCGAACCGGCTGTCTACCGAAACCAGGTTTACCAATTCCCTGATTCCGTCAAAAGCCCGATAAGTGGCGTAGGTAATGTCTTGCGTTGGGCCAATAATTACAGGGATCACATTTTCTTCCAGTAATTCGGCAACAATTTCCTTGACCACGAAATAGGTATCTTCAACGGTTTCCCCTTCGTTAATGTCGCCTAGGTCAACGATAGTGGCATTCCAGTTACCCATCATCAACTTGTAAAGGGCTATCCGGATCCCTGAGATATCCAGGGGTTCAGGTTTCTTTTCGAAAGCATTCCTTGATTCATTCACCCCCAGGATGGCAAAGGAGGCATTAGCCAGGACCGGGAGGCCTTCTTTCTGGGTATGCATAAATACATGCTTGCCAAGTGACTGTGGGGGAAGCAGCTCGCAATGGGCAAGTACCTTGGTACTTACAGGAACTAAAAAATCGAATGCCATATCACGGGATCAGCCTTTGGTTTTTTTGGTTTTTTTCGACGGTTTCTTTTGGGCGAGCAGGGCTTTGGCTTCAACCAGGGAAAGCCCGGACGCGTCAACTTCCTTTGAGACTTCCACTTTGGTCCTGCCCTTTATAATCGCGTGCCTTCCCCAACGGGCCTTTTCTATACGGATACCTTCATCCGGCCATTCCATAACCAGTTTTTCAGCTTCCTTTTTCTGTTTGGATTCTATGAGTTCGGTTATATCCTGCTCTGATAGGTTGTCGAAATCGTATTTCCTGGCCACATTTATAAACATATTGTCCCACTTAATAAATGGTCCAAACCGGCCTCTGCCCTTGGTTACGTCCTTACCTTTATAAGTGGATATGGGCGCCTCTGCCTTTTCTTTTTCATTAATAAGTTCTGTCGCCCGTTCCAGGTCTACTTCGAAAGCGCTTTCGCCTTCCCCCAGGGAAACAAATTTTTTCCCGTAGCGTACGTAGGGCCCATAGCGGCCCACATTGGCTTCGACCTCTTCCCCTTTGTAACTGCCCAGTTTCCTGGGAAGCTTAAAAAGTTCCATGGCATCGTCGTAGTTAATGGTTGTTATGGACTGGTCTGGCAGCAGGCTCGCAAAAAGCGGTTTTTCCTCCTCCTCAACGGTGCCTATCTGCACCATTGGCCCAAAGCGGCCCAGCCGTACGGATACCTGCCTGCCCGTCTTAGGATCTTTGCCAAGTACGCGTTCCCCGCTGGCGCGGTCCGCATTTTCCTCAACATCCTGTACATTGGGGTGAAAATCGCGGTAGAAATCCCGCATTACTTTCTGCCAATCCTCATCACCCGCAGCAATTTCATCGAAATCCTTCTCCACTTTTGCAGTAAAATTATAATCCAGGATATTGGCAAAATGACTTACGAGGAAGTCGTTTACCACTTTCCCGATATCAGTGGGAACCAGTTTTCCTTTATCAGACCCAACTGTTTCTGATAATTCGCGGGAATTGATAGCTCCATTGGCAAGTTTTAGCTGGCTGTACCGGCGTTCCGTTCCGTCTACCGTACCTTTTTCTACATAGCCGCGGTTTTGTATGGTGGAAATGGTAGGAGCGTAGGTGGAGGGCCTTCCAATGCCGAGCTCTTCCAGTTTCTTCACCAGGGTTGCTTCCGTATAGCGATAGGGTGGCCTGGTAAAGCGCTGGGTGGCCATTATATGGTTATTGGTAAGTTCTTCGCCCTCCCGCAGTGCCGGAAGCATCCCCTCCTGCTCTTCAGAAAGGTCTTCCTCATCCTTGCCTTCCATATAAACCTTCAGAAAACCGTCAAATTTGATCACTTCCCCATAGGCGCTGAACGCTTCGTCATGGCGGTCGCACTGTATTTTCACATTGGTGCGTTCCAATTCTGCATCACTCATCTGAGAGGCCAGGGTGCGCATCCATATCAGTTCGTAAAGCTTTGACTGATCCCTCTCCAGGCTGGGCGACTGGTCTTTCATGTCGGTAGGGCGAATAGCCTCATGCGCTTCCTGGGCACCTTTTACCTTGCCCTTAAAATTCCGCAACGTGCTGTAACGCATACCGTAATTTTCTATGATGGCTTCTTTGGCGGCTGCCAGGGCTTCCCCCGAGAGGTTTACGCTGTCTGTACGCATGTAGGTGATCAGCCCGGCTTCATACAGCCTTTGGGCAACCTGCATGGTCCTGGAAACCGAAAAATACAGCTTCCGGGCGGCTTCCTGCTGCAGCGTAGACGTAGTAAAGGGTGCAGATGGTGATTTTTTTGCCGGTTTTTTATCAAGGCTTGCTACCGTAAAGTTGGCACCAATATTCCTCTTCAGAAAAGCCTCAGCTTCCTGGCTGCTGTTAAAGGTCTGTCCGAGTTTGGCGGTAAACACCTCCCCGGCTGCAGTTTTAAATTCGGCAGCGATCCTGAATGAGGAGACTGCCTCAAACCCTTCAATTTCGCGTTCCCTCTCCACGATCAGGCGCACGGCAACAGATTGCACCCTCCCCGCGGAAAGGCCGGGTTTGACTTTCTTCCATAATACCGGCGAAAGCTCGTATCCCACCAGGCGGTCCAGGACCCTTCTTGCCTGCTGGGCATTGACCAGGTCGTAATTAATATCCCTCGGATTCTCTATAGCCTTTTGAATGGCATTTTTGGTGATAGAGTTAAAAACGATCCTTTTGGTTTTGGATTTATCGAGTTCGAGGGTTTCGGCCAGATGCCACGAAATAGCTTCCCCCTCACGGTCCTCATCACTTGCCAGCCAGATTGTATCCGCTTTCTTAGCCAGGTCCTTTAATTTCTTTACCAGGCTTTTTTTATCATTATCTACTATGTATTTGGGCTTAAAGTCGTTCTCCACATCTACCCCAAGTTCCTTGGAAGGAAGGTCGGCTATATGTCCGAAGCTGGACTCCACCTTATAATCCTTCCCCAGGAATTTTTCAATTGTCCTGGCTTTGGCGGGTGACTCTACGATGACTAAATTCTTTGCCATTCAATGGTTTTTGAAGTCACAAAAGTATACCAATTTTTTTATTTGCTGATTTTATCTCGCCCGGGGTCATAAAAAAGCATCCGCGGATGCGGATGCTGAAAATTTTGTGCACAGTCATTTTAATCGAGTGCAAGACTGCTGATTTCCCGGATATCATCTTCCAGGTATTCATACTGATGGAGGATGCCGTCGCCTACCATTAATAGGGATTCTTCAAGGGGGATGACATCATAGGTAACAAGGTCCTCTATATGCCTCAGGGAGACCAGGTTCTCTATATCGCTTTTATCGTATACCTTCAACCCGGCAGCCCCGTCGCAGACAAAGAGCATATCGCCACGGATTCCCAGCCCATATGGTTCTTCCATGGCATAACTGGTTGTGAGCACCGGGTTTGAAAGGGAAGAAATATCTATAATAAAAAGGCCGCTTTCGGTTGCTCCGCAACCGTTCCCGCCCCTCAGGGTCACATAGGCATAATTACCATCAACCACAACAGGGTCGCAGGCAGTGCCATGCTGGAATTCGGATACGAACTCGGGGAGAGCGGGGTTTGCTATATTATATATGTACATCCCGCTCCTGCTTCCCAGAAAAAGATGTTCGCCCTGGTTAAAAATGGTTTCAATATCGAAACCTGCATAAACGTCCTGAAGGTCCTGGGGGCTTGCAAGGTCGCTGATATCAAAGATATTTATAGAATGGCTGTCGACGGCATAGAGGAAGTCCGCCACAATTTTGAACCTGGCCAGGGAACCGCCCTGCCCTATGCTGGCGTCTGCCGCAAATTCAGTAAAAACGCCGTCGTTTCTCCATAATTGAACCTCATCCTTCAGCCTTCTTTCGGAAACCACTTCCCACCCCAACAGAACCTCGTTGGCATAGTCTATCTCCTGGTATTCGAAAAAATCAGCTTCAGCCGGCCACACTACATTATTGCCAAGCACATTTAAGAGGCGGTTTACAATGCTGATATTGTTTATATCTGAAATATCCAACACCATCAGGTCATTAAGGCTGTCGGCATAGAGGTAATTGTCTTTAACTGAAATATCGACGTTACCAGCTATTTTGATAAAGGAAACCTTGTGTGGCGAAGCAGGGTTGGAGTTATCTATAACATGTATCCCCCTGTACTTGTCATTCACAAATATATAGTCCTGGTAGGCATAAATTTTACCCGATTCTTCCACGGGCCGCGGTGCAATCACATCCACTCCGTTCTGAAATTCTTCTATGGGTATGGTGAGGGGTCGTGCTACCAGGAAGTCGGCATAGAGCTCATCAGGTTTGTTGTCGTCACTGCAGGAAGGCAGGAAAGAAAATGCAAGGAATGCCAAAAGTACGGCTACGTTTTTCATGGGGCAATGGGTTAGGTATTTATAAGCTAATCAAAGATGTAAATATAACAACGTGGTTGCGCTATTTTTATTAAATTATTAACTGTCATATTGTCATAAACGAGTATTATATAGTATCTTTGCCTGCTCGAAATACAGCCGAAAACACGAGTGAATAATGAAGAAAGTGGTAGACGAATCCGTTCAGGGAAAAGCGTTGCTTCTGGAGAGGGGTGAAGGAAATCCCAGGAAACTCTACATAGAAAGCTATGGCTGCCAGATGAATTTTTCAGACAGCGAAATCGTGGCATCCATACTTGCAGGCGAAGGCTTCCAGACAACGGCAAAAATGGAGGAAGCAGACCTCATCCTTGTAAATACCTGCTCTATAAGGGAAAAGGCCGAACTTACGGTTCGCAAACGGTTGGAAAAGTTCAATGCGGTAAAGAAATTCAGGCCCGATCTTAAAGTAGGGGTGCTGGGATGTATGGCTGAAAGGCTCAAGGGCCAGTTGCTCGAGGAAGAAAAAATAGTGGATATGGTAGTTGGCCCCGATGCCTACAAGGACCTTCCCAACCTGGTGAAGGAAGTGGAAGCGGGGCGCAATGCGGTGAATGTAATCCTGTCTAAGGAAGAGACCTATGGGGATATTGCTCCGGTACGGCTCGACTCGAACGGGGTAACGGCCTATGTCTCCATCACCAGGGGGTGCGATAATATGTGCACTTTCTGTGTGGTGCCCTTTACCCGCGGGAGGGAACGCAGCCGGGATCCGAAGTCTGTCCTGCAGGAGGTAAACGCCCTCTGGGCAAACGGATACCGGGAATTAACCCTGCTGGGGCAAAATGTAGACAGCTACCTCTGGTACGGAGGAGGGTTGAAAAAAGACTTTGGCCTGGCATCCGAAATGCAGAAGGCAACAGCGGTTGATTTTGCAGCGCTGCTGGCCATGGTAGCCGAGGCACAACCTCGGATGCGGATTCGGTTTTCCACTTCAAACCCTCAGGACATGACCCTTGATGTCATAGAAACCATGGCGAAGTACAACAATATTTGCAAGTACATACACCTGCCGGTACAAAGTGGCAGCAACCGCATCCTGCAGGCGATGAACCGCCAGCATACAAGGGAACAGTATATGGAGCTTATTAACAAGATCCGAATGATCATCCCCGAAGTTGCCATCAGCCAGGATATGATAGCCGGGTTCCCCACCGAAACCGAGGAAGACCACCTGGACACCCTTTCTCTGATGGAGTACGTAAAGTACGATTTCGGTTTTATGTTCGCCTATTCGGAACGACCGGGTACCATGGCAGCGCGAAAGCTGGAAGACGACGTACCGGAGGATACAAAAAAAAGGCGGTTGCGCGAGATCATAGACCTGCAACAGCGGCATGGACTCTATCGGGCACAACAGCATTTGGGAAAAGTTGAGGAAGTGCTGATAGAAGGGCCGTCAAAAAAATCAGACCTGCACTGGATGGGGCGAAATTCGCAGAATACGGTAGTAGTATTTCCCAAAGAAGGTTTTAAAATCGGGGAATTTGTGGAAGTGGCCATCAGCGATTGCACTTCGGCCACGCTTATAGGACAGGCCGTGGGGTATGCAGCATTCACCGAAGCAACCCGCTAACTGGTCAGCAAAGAAGATTATATGGAATCAGTTCAAGCCATAAAGCAACGATTTGAGATCATCGGCAACGATGTAAAACTCAACAGGGCGCTGGAAAAGGCCATACAGGTAGCCCCGACAGATATTTCCGTTCTGGTAACCGGGGAAAGCGGTGTTGGGAAAGAAGCGATCCCAAAGATCATACATTCACTTTCTCACCGCAAACATGCCAAATATATAGCCGTAAACTGCGGGGCTATCCCGGAGGGTACCATAGACAGTGAACTTTTCGGCCATGAAAAGGGATCCTTTACCGGGGCAACACAGACCAGGAGCGGTTATTTTGAGGTGGCCGACGGAGGTACCATCTTCCTCGACGAGGTAGGCGAACTGCCCCTACCTACCCAGGTTCGGTTGCTTAGGGTCCTGGAAAACGGCGAGTTTTTAAAGGTAGGCTCGTCTCAGGTACAAAAAACCAATGTACGTATTGTGGCGGCCACCAACATCAATATGCTCGAAGGGATCAGTAAGGGTAAATTCCGCGAAGACCTTTATTACAGGCTTAGCACGGTAGAAATCAATATCCCGCCGCTCAGGCAGCGGCAGGAGGATATCCACCTGCTTTTCAGGAAATTCGCCTCAGACTTTGCGAATAAATATAAAATGCCCACCATCAGGCTGGAAGACAATGCTGTACAGCTGCTTGTAAAATACCGCTGGCCGGGTAATATCAGGCAGTTGCGCAATGTGGCGGAGCAGATCTCGGTATTGGAAGAAAGCAGGGTGATCAGCCCCGAAACCCTGAATGCCTATCTGCCCAACGCCGCGGATTCCAACCTGCCGGCCGTCATTGCCGCCAAGGCCCGCGAGGGCGATTTCAGCAACGAAAGGGAAATCCTGTACAAGGTGCTATTCGACATGAAAGGCGACCTGAATGACCTTAAAAAACTCACTTTGGAACTCCTTAAAAACAGGGATAACACAAAGGTACAGGAGGAAAATGAAAACCTGATCAGAAAGATTTACGGGGATAACGGGGAAGATGTGGAAGAAGAAGGCGAAGCGCTGGAGGTGTTGCCCCTGCCCCAAAGGCGTAACGATGCCGCGGCAGAGGCCGCCCTGGCAGACAAGTACCACTTTGCCGAGGAAATCGAAGAAGAAGAAACCCTATCTTTACAGGATAAGGAAATAGAGCTTATTAAGAAGTCGCTCGACCGCAACCGGGGAAAACGCAAGGCCGCGGCTACAGAACTCGGCATTTCGGAACGAACACTCTACCGTAAAATTAAGCAATACGACCTTTAAGGTAAAAATATATGCAGCAAGTGGCCCGGAAAATCTTCACCTCAATTTTTTCGATAATAATTTCCTTCGCCCTGAGTGGTTGCGGGGCCTACAATTTTACCGGAGGAGATGTGGGAACGGCCGAGACTTTTCAGGTCAATTATTTTCAGAACTATGCGTCTCAAAGCCCGGGGTCTACTTTTGATCCCGGCCTCGACAGGGAATTTACGCTTTCCCTGCAGGACCTGGTCCTAAACCAGACGAGCCTCGACCTGGTAGGTTCCAACGGCGACCTGTTGTATGAAGGGGAGATCGTGGAATACAGGGTATCGCCTATGACGGCGACTGCCGAACAACGGGCTGCCCAGAACAGGCTTACCATCAGTGTGAATGTTCGTTTTTTCAATAACACCAAGGAGGATGCCGATTTTGAGAGGCGCTTTTCCTTTTTCTATGATTATGACGCGAACGCTCAGTTATCATCGGTAAGGGATGAAGCCCACCAGGTGATCTTTGAGCGTATCAACCAGGATATTTTTAATGAATCCCTGGCAGATTGGTAACCCTATGAAAGTAACAGACTTTACATATTTGTTACAGCACCCCGAAGAAGTACTTTCTTCGGAGCAAACCAAGCAGCTGGAGGATGTACTGGCCGAATACCCGTATTTTCAGGCCGCTCGCGCACTGCACCTTCGGGGGCTAAAAAACCTCAACAGCTTTAAATACAACAACGCCCTGAAAGTTACCGCGGCCTACACGGCAGACAGGGACATACTTTTTGATTTCATTACTTCCGAAGAATTTCTTCAAAATTCCATAGCCGATACCATTTCAGGAAAATCGCAGCCTCTGAAGGACCACGAGATCATTGCTGAAGAGGTAATGGCCGACCCGGAGCGTGCCCGGGAACTTATTGAAGATTCCCATGATGAGCCACTACCCCGCTCGGCAAAAGATGCAGACGCCATTCTGGATCCCGCATTGTTCAGGTCTAAAGACCCGCAGGTTGACAAGTCGCTTGCGGAGGCAAAGAAAAAAGCATCCTCCGATCTGGAGTTGGGAAAACCGCTGCCCTTTACCAGCAGTGAAAAGTATTCCTTCGGCGAATGGCTGCAGCTTACTTCCCTGAAAACCATTAAACGGGAACAGGAAGAAGATACGACGGACGAGGCTGGCCCTGCAAAGACCAATTCGCCCTCCCGCAAGAGGAAATTTGAGCTCATAGACCAGTTTATTGAGCGGAATCCCAAACTGGTGCCAACGGAAGAGCAACCCGGTAAGATAGATATTTCAGCCTCCATAAAACTGGATAAAAATGAGCTAATGACAGAAACACTCGCGCGAGTTTATCTGGAGCAAAAGAAGTATAAAAAAGCCATCCAGGCTTACAGGATATTAAGTTTGAAATATCCGGAAAAAAGTAGTTTCTTTGCAGACCGCATAAAAGCGGTGAAGAAATTACAGAATGAAAATTAAATTCTAATGAGTACATTTTCCATTTTCCTTTTCCTGATCATAGCTGTCTGCTTCCTGCTGGTGCTTGTGGTGATGGTACAGAATCCCAAAGGCGGAGGCTTGTCTTCCTCGTTTGGCGGCGGAGGAAACCAGGTAGTAGGCGGTGTTAAAAAGACCGGCGATTTCCTGGACAAAAGTACCTGGACCCTGGCATCCCTGCTCATAGTCCTTATACTGCTGTCGAATGTTGCATTAAAAGGAAATTTTGGCGAAACCGATTCGAAATTATTGCAGGGAGATGGGATAGAAACTACAGTGCCGGAAACAGTTCCGGAAACGGTGCCCGAGCAAGTACCTGCCACGGAAGGCAGCGACCCTGCCAGTCCCAATGAGTAATCCCTGAGGATAAACCCATAAAAATGCCGGCGAAATGACAAGCTGGCATTTTTCATTTCACATTATGGCAGTTTTTATTCATTGGCATAATTTCTGCCAAAACATGAATCGAATATTTAAATATAAACACTAGATAATATGGCTAAATTAAACATTAAACCATTGGCCGATAGGGTTCTGATTGAACCTATGGCTGCGGAAACCAAAACTGCCTCCGGGATCATCATTCCGGATACTGCGAAGGAAAAACCACAAAAAGGCAAGGTTGTCGCTGTCGGCCCCGGAACCAAAGATGAAAAAGTCACCTTAAAAGTTGGTGATACGGTCCTCTACGGGAAGTATTCAGGGACTGAGCTTAAACTGGATGGCACAGAATACCTGATGATGAGGGAAAGTGACATTTTAGCAATTATTTAATCAAACCACAAAATCAAAATATTAGATATGGCAAAAAATATAACGTACGAAGTAGATGCGCGGGATGGCCTTAAAAGGGGGGTCGACGCCCTGGCCAATGCAGTTAAGGTAACCCTCGGACCCAAAGGTCGGAATGTAATCATCAGCAAGTCTTTTGGTTCGCCAGTTGTTACCAAAGACGGCGTAACCGTGGCCAAGGAAATAGAATTAAAGGATCCCCTGGAGGATATGGGTGCCCAGATGGTAAAGGAAGTTGCTTCCAAAACCAATGACCAGGCCGGCGACGGAACCACAACGGCTACCGTACTTGCCCAGTCGATCGTTAAGGAAGGGCTTAAAAATGTAGCCGCTGGCGCTAACCCCATGGACCTCAAAAGGGGGATAGACAAAGCAGTTGCAGCAATCGTTGAGCACCTTGCCAAACAATCAAAGAAAGTAGGAGACTCCTCCGAGAAAATAAAACAGGTAGCTTCCATTTCTTCCAACAACGACGAAACCATAGGCGAACTGATTGCCGAAGCCTTCGGAAAAGTTGGCAAGGAAGGGGTAATCACCGTGGAGGAAGCCAAAGGAACTGATACCTATGTTGATGTGGTTGAAGGGATGCAATTCGACAGGGGGTACCTTTCCCCTTACTTCGTTACCGATTCTGAAAAGATGGTGGCCAACCTAGACAATCCTTACATCCTTCTAGTAGATAAGAAGATTTCGACCATGAAAGACCTGTTGCCCGTACTGGAGCCGGTGGCGCAATCAGGTAAACCGCTTCTGATCATCTCTGAAGATGTAGACGGGGAAGCCCTAGCCACCCTTGTGGTAAACAAATTAAGGGGATCCCTGAAAATTGCCGCCGTTAAAGCGCCCGGATTCGGAGACCGCAGGAAGGCAATGCTGGAAGATATCGCAATCCTTACCAACGGAACAGTTATCTCCGAAGAGCGTGGGTTTTCCCTAGAAAATACAACCCTCGACATGCTGGGAAGCTGCGAGAAAGTTAGCATCGACAAAGACAATACAACCATTGTTAACGGTGCGGGGGCAGCGAAGAATATTAAAGGCCGTGTTAACCAGATAAAGTCGCAGATTGAAACCACAACTTCCGATTACGACAAGGAAAAGTTACAGGAACGCCTGGCCAAACTGGCCGGTGGAGTAGCCGTTCTTTATGTGGGAGCTGCTTCCGAACTGGAAATGAAGGAAAAGAAAGACCGGGTAGATGATGCCCTCCACGCAACAAGAGCCGCCGTAGAGGAAGGTATTGTTGCAGGTGGCGGCGTAGCGTTTATTCGCGCCAAGGCGGCCCTTGCAAAGGTAAAGGTTGAAAACCCTGATGAAGAAACCGGATTACAGATTGTAGCCCGGGCTATTGAAGCCCCGTTAAGGATCATTGTTGAGAACGCAGGCGGAGAAGGTTCGGTTGTAGTTGCCAAGGTATATGAAGGAACAGGTGATTTCGGCTATGATGCCAAATCTGAGAAGTATGTAGACATGATTAAGGCCGGGATCATCGACCCCAAAAAGGTAACAAGGATTGCCCTTGAAAATGCCGCGTCGGTTGCCGGAATGATCCTGACTACTGAGTGCGCCCTGACTGAAATCAAGGAAGACAGCCCTGCCGGCCCCCCAATGGGCGGTGGCGGAGGGATGCCAGGCATGATGTAAACCGCACTGCCACAGTATTTACAATCCATAAAACCGCCTGCAACCTCTTGCAGGCGGTTTTCTTTATTTATGGGAAAGTCCGGAAGGCCCCCCACCATTTTACCCATGGCAGGGAGCCCTTCATATTTATTATGGAAATCAGCTGTACAAAGCGTAATATTAATCCGTTGCATTAACTACATTTGATAAAACCTTTAGCATGCTCGAATTATTGAAACCCAAAGTCAGGCAAATCCTGGGTAAGAGCGGCAAATCCGTTGAAGATCGGCTCCAGGAACTTTGCAGCCTTTTAAAAAGCGAGGTACCCTATTACAATTGGGTAGGATTTTATTTCAGGAACGGCAGCAAGGAAGAACTTAAGCTTGGGCCATATGCCGGCGCTCCCACAGATCATATCCTTATCCCATTTGGGAAGGGTATTTGCGGGCAGGTAGCTCTTAGTAATAGTAATTTCGTGGTCCCCGACGTGAGTGCCCAGGACAATTACATCGCCTGCAGTATAAGCGTGAAATCGGAGATTGTGGTACCTTTATTTGTGAATGGGGAAAATATAGGGCAGATCGATATCGATTCGGAAACCCCGGACCCCTTCAGCCCGGATGATGAGCGTTTCCTGGAATACGTTAATGGTGAAGTTGCCAGAATTCTTTAAAACTTTCACTTTATTGTTGATAACCCGGCCCGGCCGTTCGCATCAAAAAATATACTTTTGTTCCCTTAAATACCATGATCAGGATCTGAAATGAGCACTATTAAAAAGGCGAAAGCCGCATTGATTTCCGTATTTCACAAGGAAGGCCTGGAACCCATCGTAAAACAATTACATGCCCTGGGTATTACCATATATTCAACGGGGGGTACCGAAAAATTTATCAGGGAGCTGGGGATCGAAGTGGTTCCGGTTGAAGAACTAACCAGTTACCCTTCTATCCTTGGTGGCCGCGTAAAAACGCTGCACCCCAAGGTTTTCGGAGGTATCCTCAACAGACAGGACAATGAAAGCGACCTGGCGCAACTGGAGGAATACAACATCCCCCAGATCGATATCGTAATCGTAGACCTGTATCCTTTTGAAAAAACCGTTGCCGACGGTGCGGCTGAGGAGGAAATTATTGAAAAAATAGATATAGGGGGCATTTCCCTTATCAGGGCAGCTGCCAAAAATTTCAGGGATGTACTCTGCGTGGCTTCCCTGAAAGACTACGCTCCTTTCCTGGAACTGATCACCGCCAACCAGGGCGGATCAACCCTGCATGATCGCCAACTGTTCGCTGCCCATGCCTTTGAAGTCTCTTCCCATTATGACAGTGCCATTTTCAACTATTTCAACAAGGATGGCAGAACGCTTGCCTTAAAGGTCAGCGAACAAAATGGGCAGGAGCTCCGGTACGGGGAAAACCCGCATCAAAAAGGCTTCTTTTTTGGAGACTTCGACGCCATGTTCACCAAAATCCACGGCAAGGAATTATCGTACAACAACCTGCTGGATGTGGATGCTGCTGTTCAGCTTATGAATGAATTCGCCGGAGATGACCCTACCTTCGCAATCCTGAAGCACAACAATGCCTGCGGCCTGGCTACCCGGAATAACCTCCAGGATGCCTACCGTGACGCCCTGGCCGGAGACCCTGTATCGGCCTTTGGAGGAATCCTAATCAGCAACCGGGAAATTGATGCCGCGACAGCTGAAGAAATCCACAACCTTTTTTGCGAAGTGGTGATCGCCCCCGCATTCTCAGAGCAGGCGCTGGAAACCCTTACGGGAAGGAAAAACCGTATCCTTTTGGTACAGAAACGGCATACCCTGCCGCTGACCCTCGTACGCTCCTGCCTCAACGGGTATCTGGTACAGGATAAGGATATTAAATCTGATGCCCGGGAAGACCTTGATTACGTTACCGAGAAAAGGCCAACGGAACAGGAGCTAGAAGACCTTTTGTTTGCCAGCAAGATCTGTAAACACACCAAATCGAATACCATTGTCCTGGCCAGGAACAAGCAATTATGTGCCAGCGGTACCGGACAGACTTCCAGGGTAGACGCCCTGAATCAGGCTATCCACAAGGCAAAATCATTTAATTTCAGCCTGGAAGGAGCGGTTATGGCAAGTGATGCTTTTTTCCCATTCCCCGATTGTGTAGAGATTGCGCATAAAAGTGGTATTACCAGCGTTATACAACCCGGAGGTTCCATCAAAGACCAGTTAAGCATCGATTTTTGCAATGCGAATGAAGTGGCGATGGTAATGACCGGGACCCGTCATTTTAAGCATTAATTTTACTAATTTTGTCGATAAAATACACACCTAAACCAAACTACAACACATGGGATTTTTTGATTTCTTGACCGAGGAAATTGCCATAGACCTGGGCACGGCGAATACCCTTATTATTCATGCCGACAAGGTTGTGGTTGACAGCCCTTCCATAGTTGCCCGAGACCGGGTAAGCGGGAAGATCATTGCTGTAGGAAGAGAGGCCAGCATGATGCAGGGAAAGACCCATGAGAATATCAAAACAATTCGTCCGTTAAAAGATGGGGTAATTGCAGACTTTGACGCTTCGGAGAAGATGATCAATATGTTCATCAAGAACATCCCGGCGCTTAAAAAGAAATGGTTCCCACCCGCACTCCGGATGGTGATCTGTATCCCTTCAGGAATTACCGAAGTGGAAATGCGGGCCGTAAAGGAATCAGCTGAACGGGTAAACGGGAAGGAAGTATACCTGATACACGAACCTATGGCCGCGGCTATCGGGATTGGGCTCGATATTATGCAACCAAAGGGGAACATGATTGTGGACATTGGCGGGGGAACCACAGAAATTGCGGTTATCGCCCTCGGGGGCATTGTTTGCGACAAATCGGTAAAAATCGCGGGGGACGTGTTCACCAACGATATCATCTATTATATGCGAACTCAGCATAATCTATATGTAGGGGAAAGCACGGCTGAAAACATCAAAATCCAGATCGGTTCGGCTACAGAGGACTTGCAATCCCCTCCTGACGACATGTCGGTTCAGGGAAGAGACCTGCTCACGGGGAAACCAAAACAGGTTTCCATATCCTTCAGGGAGATAGCCAAGGCACTCGATAAATCCATTTTAAGGGTTGAAGACGCGGTTATGGAAACCCTTTCGCAAACACCTCCGGAACTGGCGGCAGACATTTATAATACAGGTATTTACATGGCCGGTGGGGGTTCTATGCTCCGGGGGCTCGACAAGCGTTTATCGCTAAAGACAGACCTGCCGGTGTACATAGCTGAAGACCCTCTCAGGGCTGTGGTCAGGGGTACGGGAATAGCATTAAAAAATCTGGAACGCTACAAGAGCATTTTGATAAAATAAACCGCCGGCTTTATCTCCGGGCCCTCCAAAAAAATGGCCCGCCAATAGTAAACGTGCATGCAGCAGATCATTAAATTTATTGTACGCTATAAAACTGCATTGCTTTACTTTCTTTTGTTGATTATTTCCCTGGCATTTACTGCTAATTCGCATTCATATCATCGTTCTAAATTCTTCAATTCGGCCAATTGGATCAGCGGTACCATATATAATACTTCTCAAAATATCACCTCCTATTTTGACCTGGAAGAGGAGAACCAAAAACTCGTTGAGGAAAACCAAAGGCTTCGGAAAATACTTTTCAACCTCCGTGAGGATCATCCTGTAGAACTGGATTCCACAACCATGAGTTATACAGTTGAAACAGCGGAGGTGATCAAGAACAGCTATGCCAGCCCGGATAATTACATAACCATAAACAAAGGCAACAAACAAGGGATCAGACAAGACATGGGTGTTATTACCTCCAAGGGGATTTTGGGAATTATAGAGCACACCACGAATAATTTCGCCACCGTGCAGAGCATTCTTAACTCAAAGTCAACCATCAACGCCAAACTAAAAAACACGAACTATTTTGGTTCACTTGTCTGGAACGGGAAAAAATACAATGAGGTACAACTTACAGACATCCCGCGCCTTGTACCGGTACTGGTGGGCGACACCATAGTTACTGGAGCCATGTCGAGTATCTTTCCCGAAAACATCCCTATTGGCACCATTAAGAAATACAGCCTTAACGAATCCCAGAGTTTCTACAATATAGATGTCGAATTGTTTAACGACATGATCAACCTCAAACATGTCTATGTAATTGAGAATACCGAAAGGGCCGAGGTACTGGAATTAGAATCGAAAATAACAAATGACCAATAATCCCGCCATATCCAATGCCTTCCGGTTCGTACTGCTCCTAACGGTGCAGGTGTTGGTCTTTAACCGGCTCAACTTTTTCGGGTTTATAAACCCAATGGTCTATATCCTTTTCCTTTACTGGTATCCAATTAAGGAGAACAGGAACCTCTTTCTGGTGCTGGCATTCTTCCTCGGGTTTATCCTTGATTTTTTCTCGGATACCATGGCACTGCATGCCGCTGCCTCCCTTACCATCGCTTACCTCAGGCCCACCATTATGCGCTTTGTTTTCGGAGTTAATTTTGAATTCCAAAGTTTTAAATTATCCAATTCAACACGTATACAACAATTTACGTTTTTAGCGTTATTGGTTATAACACACCATATGGTATTCTTCAGCCTGGAAATTTTTAGCTTTTCTAATTTGCTGTTAATTTTGAAGAAGGTTGTATTTACCGGGATTGGTACCATCGTAATTTGTACTTTGTTCATATCCCTATTTGGCATAAGCAGGGAATAACCGTATGAAATCAGCTCTTATCAGGTCATGGCAATAGTAGTTTTCCTACATTTGCAGCTGGGCGGCAAGGACTTCAGAAAGTCCGGATAATACATACTCCGTAGGAGCGATTAGTTTAAGTAAATGAAGAAATTTTTACTGTCATCTATTATTGTGATTATAGGGATCACCTTTGTAGGCAGGCTTTCCTACCTTCAGATTTTCAGCTTTTCCCCTGATCAGGTATTGGAAGACCCCGCCATCAAGGCAATTTACGATTATCCCGAGCGCGGGTATATTTATGATCGCGACGGGGATTTGCTTGTGGCCAACCAGCCCGCCTATGATGTGATGGTGATCCCCAGGGAGGTTCAGCCGCTTGATACGCTGGAATTTTGTGCCCTGTTGGGGATAGACAAGGC
Source organism: uncultured Flavobacteriaceae bacterium (assembly GCA_964434565.1). GTDB lineage: Bacteria > Bacteroidota > Bacteroidia > Flavobacteriales > Flavobacteriaceae > Zeaxanthinibacter. The sequence goes on from CAYSVQ010000131.1 coordinate 21,986, forward strand.
CAAATTTATAGATAAATTAAATAAGGCAAGGATATACTCCCCCCGCCTCCCTTCTGTACTGGTACCACAATTATCCAAGGAAGACTACGCCAGGCTGCAGGAAAAGATGCGCAAGTACATTGGCTTTTATATACAGAAACGCTCGCTCCGTTATTATAACACCGATAGTGGGGCCAACGTTTTGGGCTATATCAGCGAGGTAAACGAGGTAGACCTTTTACGCAATCCGTATTACGTGCAGGGCGAACTTACCGGCCGTACGGGGATAGAGAAAGAATACGAAGAAATCCTTAGGGGACGTAAAGGGGTTAAGTTTATTCAGAAAGATCGTTTTAACAGGGATATCGGGCCTTATAAGAACGGTATTTTGGACACCCTTCCAAAGGCCGGCAGGGAAATCCACGTAACCCTCGACAAGGAACTACAGGAATACGGGGAGGATTTAATGAACGGGAAAAGGGGAGGTATTGTAGCCATCGAACCCGCAACGGGTGAAATCCTTGCCCTGATTTCCGGCCCCACCTATGACCCGGCACTGCTCGTAGGGCGTGAACGTTCCGGCAATTATAGCAAACTTCATTACGATACCATTTCCAAACCAACCTGGGATAGGGCAATCCTGGCCGAACCTTCGCCGGGCTCACCTTTTAAAACCCTTAACGCGCTGGTTGCATTGCAGGAAGGAGCTATAAGCCCGGAATCTACAATTCGTTGCTATAATGGTTTTTATGTAGGCCGGACATTAAGGGGTTGCCATTGCGGTGGCGGGGTTCGCGACCTGAACAGCGGGATCTACAAATCCTGTAACGCCTATTTTGCCGGAACCTTCAGGAAAATATACGACAAATTTTCTACAACGGACGAAGGCATGGACATTTGGGAGAAACATATGAAAAGTTTCGGCCTTGGCGATTACCTTGGTTACGACCTGCCAACCGGACGTAAAGGAAGGATTCCCAGCAAAGAATATTATGACCAGGTTTACGGAGATAATCGCTGGTCCTCCAGTTATATTATCTCCAACTCCATAGGGCAGGGGGAAGTAGCCGCTACGCCCATACAGCTGGCAAACGTGACGGCGGCTATTGCGAACCGGGGTTTCTATTATACCCCACATATTCTAAAAAAAATCGATGGGAACAATATAGATGACTCCAGATTCACCGTCCCAAAATACACTACCATAGACCGCAAGCATTTTGAACCGATTGTCCGGGGCATGGCCGAAGTTTATAATAAGGGGACCGCCCGCTGGCTGCAGGTACCGGGGATAGAAATAGCTGGGAAAACAGGGACCGTGGAAAACTTTACCCGTATTAACGGGGTGCGTACCCAGCTTACCGATCATTCGGTCTTTGTTGCCTTTGCGCCCGTAGACAACCCACAGATCGCCCTGGCCGTTTATATTGAACATGGCTATTACGGTGCCAGGTACGCCGGACATATTGCATCCCTGCTTATTGAAAAATATCTCAAGGGCGAAATAAGCCGTACAGACCTGGAAAAGCGTATGCTGGAGAAAACACTGGAAAAAGAATACGCCAAACCCTATAGCGGAGAAGAATTCAAGATAAATGAATATGTCTGGTAGAAGCCTGGTCAAACGCATCGATTGGCTTTCCATCTTCTTCTACCTGTTGCTTGTAATCATAGGCTGGCTTAATATCTATTCGAGTACCTTCTCGGAGACCAACCCCATGATCTTCGATTTTAGCCAGCTTTATGGCAAACAGCTGTTTTTTATAGGAGTAAGTTTCGCTGGGATTTTACTTATTCTTGCCCTGGAAGCTAACTTCTATGAACGGTTTGCAGGCTTATTGTATATTATTTCCCTGGTCATGCTGCTTGGCCTGTTTGTTTTCGGAAAGACGATTGCCGGGGCCACCTCCTGGTATGACCTGGGGTTTTTTAACCTTCAACCTTCTGAAATTGCTAAAGTTAGCACTGCCCTGGCCCTGGCTAAATACCTCAGTGATATTCAAACAGATATCAAGCGCAGGAAAGATCAGTTATATGCCATCCTAATCATCCTCATCCCCGCCCTCCTGATTATTCCGCAACCGGACCCTGGAAGTGCACTGGTTTTCCTTGCTTTGGTATTTGTAATTTTCCGGGAAGGCCTGCCACTATTCTACCTTGCTATTGGCCTGCTGGCTGTCCTGATTTTCATAACCACGCTCATGTATGGCACTATTTGGGTAGCCATAGGCATTGCCGTACTAATCAGCCTCGTATTCCTTATAAAAAAATCGAAGACCAAAATTCCGGTAATTCCCATGGCGGCCCTCTTTGCCGTATCAATTGTGTTCTCGCTTTCCGTTGACCTTGTATTCCACAATGTCTTTGAACAGCGACACCGCGACCGGTTCAGCCTATGGCTAAGGCTCGAAAAGGATCCCTCAAAACTGGAGGAGATAAGAAAAACAATCGGATATAACACTTATCAATCTGAAAAAGCAATAGAATCCGGCGGGTTTTTTGGGAAAGGATTCCTGGAAGGAACACGGACAAAGGGAGATTTTGTACCAGAACAACATACCGACTATATCTTTAGCACCGTTGGTGAAGAATGGGGCTTTCTGGGGACCTCGGCGGTAGTAGCCTTATTTACCTTATTGCTGCTCCGCCTTGTCTACCTCGCGGAAAGACAGAAGAATGCCTTTAGCAGGATGTATGGGTACGGGGTAATTTCCATACTTTTTATCCACTATTTTATTAACATTGGGATGGTGATTGGGATCCTGCCCACCATTGGAATTCCCCTCCCTTTCTTTAGTTATGGTGGGTCTGGCCTGCTGGGGTTCTCCATTTTGCTTTTTATTTTCCTCCGGCTGGATGCCAACCGCCTCAATGAGTGGTAAGGGAGTCAGAGGTACGAGGTACGCAGTACGAAGTTCAAGGAAAAAGTAAGTTGGATCCAATTCTCCTTTAATTTTAAACTTGAACCCAGGCTCCTGCTTTCTTGTTGCAGTAAAACGTCCTAACTTTAACCCGGGGAGGGGATTCGCTCCCCCAATGCAAATTGTAATTTTTAATTTAGATGCCGGCCCGTATTCATGCAATTTGGGAAGAAATACGAGGTACGCAGTACGAAGTTAAAGGAAAAAGTAAGTTGGACCCAGTTCACCTTTAATTTTGAACTTGAACCCAGGCTCCTGCTTTCTTGTTGCCGTAAAACAGCTTAACTTTAACCCGGGGAGGCGATTCGCTCCCCCAATGCAAACTGTGATCTTTACTTTTGGTACCGGACGCTGCCGGGCAAAGTGGCGAGGCTGCGAAGGCAGGTGGTAGCCTTAGCAGTTGGCAGAGAATGAAGATAAAGTACAAATCTGGAAGTACGAATCAGCGGTACGAATTCGAAATATTGAGACGTAACTTATGACCGACTTTGAGTCCGCTTTTGTCAAATCACTTTTTTATGCGGGATACCTCATTGGTACTACGGGATAAGCGGACAGATAAGGATAGAGGCAATTAGCCGGAACATTTTGTAAGTTAAATGTAGTTGCAACGTACTAATGTAAATGCCATTCGCACAGGCAATGGTTGTTACCGCAATTTAAACAAGTCCCTGAGATCGATATGCAAACCTGGAAAAACGTGATACATTATTCTGTGGCCGGGAACCCTGAACCAGCCAGGAGAGTAGAGAAAACCGAAGCTGAATGGCGGGAACAATTAACTCCCACCCAATTTCGCATTACCCGGAAAAAGGGAACGGAAGCGCCTCATTCGGGGGCTTTGTGCAGTATTTATGATGCCGGGGTTTATGCCTGTATATGTTGTCACACCCCGCTTTTCGATAGCACCATTAAATTTGATTCCGGAACCGGATGGCCTAGTTTCACGCAGCCCGTAAAAGAAAATGCCATTAAGTACGAAAAGGACAACTCCTTCGGAATGGCAAGGGTGGAGGTGATGTGCAACAGCTGTGATGCACATCTGGGGCATGTATTCCCCGACGGGCCGCCGCCGGGTGGTCTTCGGTATTGTATTAATTCGGAATCACTGGAACTTGTAAAAGAAAAAGCGAATGAGCAGTAAAGCTTTATCACTGGCCACTATTGGGGGGGGCTGTTTCTGGTGTACGGAAGCCATCTTCCGGCAGTTGCAAGGTGTTTATGAGGTAATTTCAGGTTATACAGGCGGAACCGCGCCTGGCAAACCTACCTACAGGGAAGTATGCTCGGGCCTTACCGGGCATGCCGAGGTGGTACAGCTGCGTTATAACGAGTCGGAAATTGGCTATAAAGATCTGTTGCGGATATTTATGAGCACACACGACCCTACCACCCTTAACCGTCAGGGAGCCGATGTAGGCACGCAGTATCGCTCGGTAATTTTCTTCCACAGTAAAAGCCAGGAGCAGGCAGCCCGCGAGATAATCGAGGAAATGGCGCCTTATTTCAGCGAACCTGTAGTTACTGAAATTAGTGAAATAGGGTTATTTTATGAGGCGGAAGACTATCACCAGGATTATTACCGTAAGAATCCCGGACAAGGCTATTGCAATATTGTAATCAGCCCGAAACTGGCGAAGTTCAGGAAACTGTATGCCGACAGGTTAAAATCAGGGGCATCTTAAGTTCTGATTTTACCGGGGTTATTCCGGATATAGGGTCAGCCTTTCTGTCCTGTTCAGGGTAACCAGGTCGAATAAAGCTACGGGAGGTGTAATGGTAGCTTCGAAAACTACTTCCCCAGAAGGGAATTCCACCTCAATTGACTTTCCGTAATAGGCCCCCGGGATTCTTACATTCCCCGGCGAAAAAAGCACATGGCCCTTATCCGCAAGGAAATCCACGTCTCCTACTATCCTGGAAAATGTTTCTTTCCCCCTATCTTTTCCATATTCCCAGACTTGTTTGATACTAAGGTCCGTGGTGTTGATGTTGTAAGCTACGGCACGGCTGTAATCTACGATACCTGTATAATTGCGGGTATCACCGTTATCGAAGACCAGCAATTGCCCATCAGGCATCAACATAGGGGCATGAGGAAACCAGGGCCATTCAAATTCGGGATGGTTCTCCTCCCCGCCCAGTACGGCCGTATCCTCAATTCTCGCGCCTTCGATGTCTGACGGCCATAAGAGGTATTGATCCAAAGACCGGCCATTTCCTGCTGTGCCCCAATCCTTATGTGGTGCCAGGATCCATACCACCTGGTTATCGGAGCTGAGTTTTACAATGCCCTGTGTCCTTCCTGAGACAATAATGGTATCGTCCGATTCATCGTACAAAACCGCATTCGCGTGAAACCAATCGCGGCCATCGTTTGTCCAGGTCCTCCTATTGTTGTTCAGGGATTCATTCAAGTCCCATTCATTCAGGATCTCATTCGTTTTCCTGTCGATCTCGATCACATAATCCTCCACGGTATCCGCACCCAATTTGTTTACCGTTACCAGAAAATTGCCATTCGGTTTTTCAAAAGCTTCATGATGAAACCCATAGCCGGGTAAATCCCAGGTGTTTAATATATTCCCAAAAAGATCGATCTCGTAGATACGGTTGTTTGGTTCTACTCCAAATTCTTCTCCCCCGGATCCAAAGAAAAAATTCCCGTTGGCCAGGCGTTCAATGCCATCCTCATAAAAAAGGGTTTTCAGTTCAGGATGGGTCTGGTAATCAAGGTACCACCTGATCTTGCCATAGGAATCAAAAATAAACGGCCTTTGAGGAAATGGGATGCCGTCGTGCCCATAATAACTTACCAGGGTCATGCCCCTGGCCATTGCAGCCCGGTTTGCATGATCTATAGTTACCTTAGGTAGGGCCGAAAGCAGGGGTTGGGTATTGATGATGTAGCGGCGCTTTGTTCGCTCCCTTCCTTCCTCATCGTAGAATATTAGTTCCACGGTATTTTTGCTTCCTGCATAAAGTCCGTGTACGGGAATGTTCAGGGTGGAATCCTGCACAGGGAATTCCTGAAGAATATCTGAATCCGGTCCGTCCTGCCCTACCACCCGCAAACGCACTCCGAGCTTTTCTTTGGTCCGGACATTTATACTCGCAGATAAAGGTGCGTAACCGGAGGGGTTTAAATCAACTTTCTCGGATAAAATTACATCGCTTCCGCCTTTGTTAGTGCACGATAATACAAAGACAATGTTCAGTGTTAGCAGGAAACTTATCATAAATCTCGCCGGCAAGGAAAATTGTTGTACCGCGTTTGTACCGGATAAATGATATGGGAAGGCCAGGAGTTTCCTTACAGGAAATAGTTTGGTCATAAATAAATTTGAGCTAAAGGCAGGAAAGATACTAAAAAAGTGTGGTATTAATTTGTGAAAAAGATTCCTCAATGCATACTGTCCGTGCCTGCCTGATATGGAGGATAGGACTTTCCGCTGTCTTTCCTACTACCTCGCATGCCCCGATGTTACCGGGATTAACCGCTCCATTCATGAATTATTCGGGATATAGCGGGATGCGTTCGGTCCTGTGCAGGGTTATAATCCCGAAGAACGCTATGGGAGGAGTAATAGTGGCCTCGAAAAGTACCTCTCCGGTGCTGAAATCGATTTCCACAGATTTACCAAAAGACGCTCCCCCGGCCTGTATGGCACCGGGCGAAAAAATCACATGGCCTTCCGCTTCCAGGAAATCTACGTCCGAAACAATACGGGAATAAGTATCGGCCCCCCTTTCTCTTCCGTACTCCCATTGCTGCCGTACGGTCTTTGCGACGGGATCTATTTCGTAACTTACCGCCCGGCTATATAAGGCCGTTTCGCTGTAGTTCCGGGTATCCCCATTGTCAAAAACCATCACCTCCCCATCCGGTAATTTAAGCGGGGCATGAGGGTACCAGGGCCATTCGAAATCGGGATGATTGGTATCCCCTTCCTCAACTGTAATGTCATTTATTGGCATTCCCTGAGAATCCAGGGGTTGTAAGAGGTATTGATTCAGGTCTGCTCCGTTTCCTGCCTGCCCCCATCCTTTATGAGGGGCCAGTATCCAGACTACCTGATTATCTGCTGAAATTTTTATTACCCCCTGAGTTCGACCGGAAACCACGATACTTTCATCCTGCGGGTCATAATAGACGCCATTAAGGTGGATCCAGTCTACCGCATCCGTTGTCCAGACCGTTCTCCCGTTATCCATAGATTGGTTAAGGTTCCATTCCCTGACGATCTCTCCGGATTCCCGATCGATTTCTATTACGTGATCTTCAATGTTAGCGGCTCCCAGTTTGTTCACAGTAACCAGAAAATTGCCATCCGGCTTTTCATGAACCTCATGGTGAAAACCAAAACCGGGCATTTCCCAGCTATTGACAACATTCCCGAACAGGTCGATCTCATAAATACGATTATCCGCAACGGCCCCGAAATTGTTTCCTCCAGATCCAAAATAGAAATTTCCATTTGCCAATCGTTCTATCCCGTTATCGTAGAATAAAGTACCCAGCGTCGGATGGCCGCTAAAATCAAGGTACCACCGTATTTTGCCGAAAGAGTCGAATATAAATGGTCGTTGGGGGAACAGCGCACCATTATGCCCGAAATAGCTGACAAGGGTCATTCCCGCGGCCATGGCAGACCGCCTGGCTTCCTGTATGGTTATTTGAGGGAGGGCCGGATTCAATGGGAGGGTTTGAACCTGATAGGCCTGTGTTCCCAGGTTATCTCCTGTCTCATCAAAAAATGTTAGCTCCACTACATTGGCGGTACCGGCGTACAAGCCGTGAACAGGGATACTGAGTTGGGTGGCAGTTTCCCCGAATTCCCGGATCACATCCGATTCAGTACCATCCAGGCCTTTTACTGTCATAGTTACCCTTACCGCCTCTGTTGTTTCAAGGTTGATCAAAGCCGAAAGGGGGGCGTAACCCGAGGGGTTTAGCCTAACATCATCTTCAACAATAATCTCAAGGGTTTCTCCGGGATCAGGGTTCGGATCCGGGTCGGGAGTGGCGCCATCGTCGCTGCTGCACCCAAAAAATAAAAATAATGTCAAAACGGCGGGTAAAATCGCTAACAGGCATCTGATCTCCGGATGTGGGTGCTTTGCCATGCAATAAATAATCTATAATCCGTGTAAAATAACTTTCCCTTAGTTTCAGGCAGTTCTCCTAAGGATTGTTCAATCCTTCAACGAGGTATCAAAATTTACAATAAAAAACCCCGGCGCCTGCAACCGGGGTTCTTCATATTTTCAAAGCCATAAGGAAATCAATCCTTCACACTTGCCAGCTTAGAGCTTTCTATATTATTGATCTTCAGATCCTGCAATACATTGATAGCCTCTTCTACGTATACATCCTTGGCAAGGTTCTGGTGCCATCTGTCGCGTTTCTCCCTCAGTACGGGATCCTGGGTAAATAATTCCTGCTCATAGCCCAGCGACTTGAAGGTAAGTCGGGAATCATAGTCGGAAATCGACTTAAAATACTGCGATTTTGCCTTGTCTTCCGTAGCTTCCTGCTTATATTTCTTATAGTTCAGCGAGATCACGGTCTCGTCCTGTTGCCGCTTCAGCCATTGGGCATTCTCTTCAATAAGTTTAATCTGCGGATTGGCCTGCATGCGTCGGGTACTGTTAGCAATCGTTTGTTCGTAATCAATATAACCGTCCCATGGCTCAAAGTCGGCCGGAGAAATCTTATCCCATCCAAGCGGGTTGTTCTGATCCCTTTCTCCCAGGTCGATATAACTATACCTGTCTGGTACCACCACATCGCTCTTTACTCCTTCCAGTTGGGTGGAACCGCCATTGATGCGGTAGAACTTCTGCGTGGTTAGCTTTATAGCCCCAAGGTCTCCATACTCATTGCTCCTTACAATATTCTCAAGAGGGATCACATTCTGTACGGTACCTTTTCCGAATGTTTGCGCGCTGCCTATTACCACGGCCCTTTTATAGTCCTGCATTGCTGCCGCAAGGATTTCAGATGCGGAGGCCGACAATTCGTTTACCAGTATCACCAGGGGGCCATCCCATTGAATACGCTCATCTTTATCCTCATATATATCTTTCTCCTTGCCTGCAGAGCGTACTTGTACCACAGGCCCGTCTTTGATGAAAAGTCCGGCCATCTCTACAACCGTCTTCAGGGACCCGCCGCCATTGTCACGCAGGTCGAGTACCAGACCCTGAACGCCTTCCTCCTTCAGGCGCTCCACTTCTTTGGCAACGTCGGTAGCCGCATTGCGTTCGGTATAGTCGTCAAAATCAACATAAAATTTTGGCAGGTTTATCAGCCCGTATTTATGGGATCCCTTAATAACCGTTGCCGTTTTGGCATATGACTCTTCCAGTTCGACCACGTCGCGGACTATGGAAATTTCTTCGACGGAGCCATCCACTTTACGGACGGTCAGGTCCACAGTTGTACCTTTTGGCCCCTTAATCAGTTTAATGGCGTCATCAAGGCGCATGCCCACTATGTTCACGGGTGGCTCGCCATCCTGGCCTACCTTGAGAATCTCATCGCCAACTTCGAGTTCCTGGTTCCGCCAGACCGGACCCCCGGATATAATTTCCACGATCTTGGCCCCTTCGGGTTTTTTCTGAAGCCTGGCTCCTATCCCTTCAAACTTACCCGACATGCTGATGTCGAACTTATCCTTGTCCTCAGGGGCGAAATAATACGTATGCGGATCAAATTTATCCACAATGGTATTTATATATTGAACAAACCAGTCCTTACGCTCAAGATCGTCAACAAAATCAAAAAACTCATCAAGGGTCTCGAGGGTTGATTTCCGTGCCGCCGCTTCGATTTCGACGGGAGAAAGTTGCCTGCCCGTATCGGCGACTACAGTAGATTCATCATTATCCAGAATAAGCTCCTCTCCGGTTTCTGCATCAGTGACCTCGATTTTATTAGTCTGATTGTTAATCTTTGAATCATAGGTGCCAATGGTGGCATACTTCAACTGCTTCCTCCACCTTTCCTTCAATTCAGCATCATTTTTTGCATAAGGTTGTTTCTCGTAGTCGATATCTATGCTCTCATCCGAATCAAAATCGAAGGGCTCCTGCAGCACTTCCCTGTAGACTCCTTTGGCCTGTTGCATCCGTTGCATAAGCCGGTCATAAACTATATTGAAGAAGGTGATGTCTGTATTTTTAATCTGCTCGTCTATCTGAAACTTGTATTGTTCAAATTCCAGGATGTCTTCTTCCAGGAAGTATCTTTTGGTGGGATCCACAACGCTGATAAAGTCCTCAAAAACACTTACTGAAAAGTCGTCGTTGATATCCTTGGGCTCATAGTGGCCGCGTTCCAGAACATAGGTTATAAGGTCTAGCAGTAATTTGTCCTTATCATTGGTTTCAAATGATTTGTTGGTGAAGCTGCAGGAGGCTACTGCAATAAGGATCACCAAAAACCCGAGTGTTAAGTTCCTTTTCATTGATTATCATTTTTTTGTCCGGAGACCGTATTCAAACATGCCCGCTCCTTTTATTCACGAACGGACATAAACTCTTGAATTCTCTAAGATACTGAAAAAACTATGCCAGATTGAAAGGCCCTGGCATTAATTTTTTGTTAAAGGCCTGGAACGCTTAGGTATTGCGACCATTGGCTCCGTGAAATACGTACTTTATGAAGAACTAAAGCCGGCATCTCAAACCGTTCAGCCAATTAACAACAACCGGCTGCGCCATAGCCGTTACCACTTTAAAACGTATTTTTGCGGCTTAAAGTATGCTTTATGCAAAAACCCCTAATCCTTGTTACCAATGACGACGGCATCACTGCCCCGGGGCTTCGCGCCCTTGTGGGTTATATGAAAGAACTGGGTGATGTGGTTGTGGTGGCCCCGGACAGTCCGCAATCGGGAATGGGGCATGCCATCACCCTTGATAATACCCTGTATTCGAAAAAAGTTAATATTGACCTTGAAAGCGGGGCTCCGGAAGAGTATAGTTGCAGTGGCACGCCAGCCGATTGTGTAAAACTGGCTTTGCAGGAACTGCTGACCAGACGGCCCGATATATGCGTCAGCGGAATAAACCACGGCTCCAATTCTTCCATTAATGTTATATATTCGGGAACCATGAGCGCCGCCATTGAGGCGGGAATTGAAGGAGTGCCTGCCATAGGTTTTTCCCTGTGCGATTATTCCTGGGAAGCAAATTTTAAGCACGCCGGCATGCATATTAAAAATATCGTCAGCGAGGCTTTGAAATATGGCATGCCAACAGGGGTAGTGCTGAATGTGAATATTCCCCGCTTAAAGTCTGAGGAAATAAAAGGTATTAAGGTTTGTCGGCAGGCAAGGGCAAATTGGAAAGAAAAATTTGACAAGCGAATCAGTCCATCTGGCAAGGACTATTACTGGCTTACAGGGGAATTTGAACTGCTCGATAAAGGGGAAGACACGGATGAATGGGCCCTGGCTCACGGCTTTATCTCCCTGGTACCCACCCAGTTCGACCTTACCGCCCATTATGCCATTCAGGATGTGAATAACTGGAATTTACTATGAACCGAAAAAAAGAATTACTGATCGGCTTCCTTGTAGGTCTTATAGCCAATACCCTTGGCACTTTATTGTATATACTGTTGTTTTCGGACCTGGGGATTATAGAAACCTTTCAGGCAGCAAGTGCGCAGGGGCATCTGGGAAGCCTGCTTGCCCTGGGAGCCATCCTCAACCTGGCAGCCTTTTTCGGTTTCCTTAAAATCCGAAGGGATCAGCGGGCAAAAGGGGTACTGATTGCAACCTTGTTAACAGCAATGGTAATATTATTCTATAAGATTTTCTGAAGATTAAATTTTCTTTGGTGAATGGAATTTGCAGGGAATGTCAATAGTTTGGCGATTAATTATAGGCATTATGCGATTCAAATTCAAATGCGAAAAAACAAAAGGAAAATAGATTAAATGCATATGATCGGTAATTGTTTACATAATAGATAAATGTTCTTTATTCTGATTACCTATGAATTACCAAAATGGCCAAAGTAATCTTATTTATGATCTGGCAGATCGCTTTGTTGCATTTGTGGCAAAAGCTGTAAGGCTCTGTAATCATCTTCCCAATGATATGACAGGGCAATACTATGGCAACCAGCTTCTTCGATCGGGGGGTAGGGCAGCGCTGAATTATGGGGGAGCACAAGGAGCACAATCCAGTAAGGATTACATTTATAAATCTTCTCTAAGCATTAAAGAGTTAAAAGAGTCCAGGGTAATATTAAAAATGCTAAAAGCTGTCGCCTACGGTGATCATTCTACCATTCTGAATCTTCAGGAAGAATCAGAGCAGCTTGTTAAAATAATGGCACCCATTACAAAGAACAATAAGCCCAAAGCAGAAAAAAATCATACCAAATGAACGATCGCTTTGACATCATCTATTTACACAATGTATTTGTATAGTTCGTCGAAGGTTTGTTAACAAATTTGCTTATTGAATTTGAATTTGATTTTCCTATGAAATACTACATCATCGCCGGCGAGGCTTCGGGAGACCTGCATGGTTCCAATCTTATCCGGGCACTGCTTGTTCAGGACCCCAAAGCTGAAATCAGGTGCTGGGGTGGCAGCCTGATGGAGGAAGCTGGGGGAATTCTGGTGAAGCATTATAAGGAAATGGCCTTTATGGGTTTTTCGGAAGTCCTGTCCAACATAAAGACAATTATAAGGAATATCCGCTTCTGCAAGGAAGACATTCGCTCCTTTAAGCCCGATGTGGTGATCTTCATAGACTTTTCCGGATTTAACCTCAGGATAGCCAAATGGGCGAAAGCAAATAGCTACAGGACCAATTATTATATCTCCCCTCAGATATGGGCCTCCAGGGAAGGTCGTATCAAACGGATAAGGCGGGATATCGATGCCATGTTCGTCATCCTCCCATTCGAAAAGGATTTCTATGAAAAGAAGTATGACTTCCCGGTTCATTTTGTCGGCCACCCGCTTATAGATGCACTTGGCGGTAAGACAGCGAGGGATTCGGAGCTTTTCCGCAAACATAACAACCTTCTTCCGGATAAACCTATAATTGCCCTTCTGCCGGGAAGCCGGAAACAAGAGGTGGAGAAGATGCTGAAGGTAATGTTGTCAGTTACGGCCAGTTTCCCCGACTACCAGTTTGTGATCGGTGGTGCCCCCAGCCTGGATAAAGAATTTTATACCCCATATCTGCAGGACCCCAAGGTTCGATTTGTATCGAACAGGACATATCCCCTGCTGCGCAACTCACATGCGGCCCTGGTAACAAGCGGTACCGCGACTCTTGAAACAGCCCTCCTCAATATTCCACAGGTGGTCTGTTACAAGGGCAACTGGCTTTCATACCAGATAGCTAAACGGATTATTACCCTTAATTATATCTCTCTGGTAAACCTGATAATGAACCGGGAAGTAGTAAAGGAACTTATACAGGCCGATTTAAACACGGAGAATCTTAGGAAGGAACTCCAAAATATCCTGGACGGCCCGGATCGTGGTGCACAACTTGAAGCCTATGAGAAACTGGAAGCCAAACTGGGTGGGAAAGGGGCAAGTGAAAAAACCGCGGCCTTGATTATTGCAGGCCTGAAGGGGATGACAGAAGAAATTCGGCCGGCCCGAAATTAAAACCGGGAAGAATCTGTATAATTTTTCCAACCTCGTTTACGTTAGGCATGGCACGGTTTATAATTATAGTTTATACTATATTACTCCCCGCAACATGGTAACTTTTATTTAATTTTAATCTCCGGGAACCCTTAAACCTGATTCATGGCCCGCAATATTATTTCGGTATTTCTCCTGTTACTGCTTGCCGCCTGTGGCGCAAAAAAAAGAACTGCCCACCCGGATCCCCGCAAAATAAGCGTTGAGGCCGGGCAGGCGGATTCAACCGTCGTGGCTTCACCCGTTGGTGGTAAATCCGAAGCAGCTTATCCTCATGATGCGGGTTATGATACCAGCCCTGCAATGATTGATGAGATCATTACTACCGCCCTGGGCTATTCCGGGGTAAGATACAAATATGGGGGTACAACTAAGAAAGGGATGGACTGTTCCGGATTGCTTTTTGTAACCTTCGGGGCGCATGATATTGCCCTGCCAAGGGTTTCCCATGAAATGGCGGAAACAGGACGGCGCATCAGGGTTAATGAGGTAGGACCCGGAGACCTGCTGTTTTTTACCACAACCCGCCGTGGAAGGAAAATTAACCATGTTGGCCTTGTGGTTGACGTGGAAGGCGACGATATTAAATTCATACACTCTACAACTTCCCGAGGGGTTATAGTGTCTTCCCTCAGGGAAGGCTACTGGAATTATTCCTTTGTAAAGGCCACCCGCGTGCTCTGACGTCCATGGAACTCCTCAGGTTTATCCCGGTAAAGCTCTCCCTTATGCTGATCGCCGGAATACTCCTGGGAAACTGGCTGGAGCCCGCTCCTGCTTATGTTTATATCCCCGGCATCCTGTCACTGCTGCTGTTGGGCTGTATGTTATACTACAAAGTCGGGCTTTCCCCTTATTATGAGATTACCGCATTTGCCGCAACCCTCTGCCTGGGCATGCTTGCCCATGCCCTCTCGCAGCCATCAAATCATTCAGGTCATTATTCGGCTTATGACTTAAGTGGATTAAAGGTATTTCATATAAAAGTGCGGGAAGCTCTTAAAGGTTCTGCTTATTATTCGCGCTATACAGTCGATCTGATTGCCATGGACTCAGAGGCGGCAAAAGGTAAACTGTTACTGGCCATCCCGCGTGATATGCATGGGGCCTCCTTAAATGTGGACGATGAATTACTGGTTCCTGCAAATCTGGAAGCCGTTCCGAAACCACTTAACCCCTACCAGTTCAATTATGGAGAATACCTTAAGGGGTTGGGAATCTTTCACCAGATCCGCGCAGGCAAGCAGCGTATATGCTTTTTAGATGACCCCTCCTCCACTCTGCGCGGTTATGCTGCAGCTCTTCGCCTCACCATAAAGCGCCGGCTGGCTGTTACGGGTTTCTCCGGAGAAGAACTGGCTATTGTAAACGCCCTGCTCCTGGGACAGCGAACGGATATCTCAACAGATACCTATAACGACTACAAGAATGCCGGGGCGGTACACCTGCTTGCCGTTTCGGGCCTTCACATCGGGATCCTCCTGTGGTTGCTGCATGTAGTACTACGGCCTATTGAATTGCTGCCAAAGGGTAAAACCATCAAACTGTTGGTATTACTGCTATTATTGTGGTCTTATGCCGTGCTTGCAGGACTGTCGGCCTCCATTATACGTGCCGTCAGCATGTTTTCCTTTGTAGCCTACGCGCTCTACCTGAACCGTCCTGCAAATACCTTTAACATCCTCGCCTTATCTGTTTTTTTTGTTTTGCTTGCGTTTGATGCCAGGCTCCTTTTCAGTCCGGGTTTTCAGATGAGTTATGCCGCCGTTTTTGCGATTGTCTGGATATATCCAAAACTGCAGGCCTTATGGCGTCCGGGGCAATGGCTGCTCCGGAAGATCTGGCAATTATTGTCTGTAAGCCTGGCTGCACAACTTGGGGTGCTGCCCATCAGCCTCTACTATTTCCACCAGTTTCCTGCTTTGTTTTTTGTTTCGAACCTGCTCGTCGTACCTTTTCTGGGGTTAATCCTGGGCATGGGTTTTCTGATTGCCTTACTCGCCCTCCTGAAACTTTTGCCTGCTGGGCTGGCCCTGGTTTACGAGGGTTTGATAGCGGCCATGAATATGGTTATTAACCGGGTTGCAAGCCAGGAAGCCTTCATTTTCCACGATATTCCTTTTGATTGGGTGATGATTATTCTGGCCTATCTGATTATTTGCTGCCTTGCCCTGCTACTCTCAGAAATTACCTATAAAAGAGTTGTGGTTTTGCTTGCAGGCATCATCTGCATGCAACTTTGGAATAGCCTTCGGCAGTTACGGCTGAAGGAAAAAGAAGTGGTTTGGATCCTTCAGCAGCCACGGGACACACAGGTTTTCCATCAAACCGGTAACGTGCTCCGGGTTGCTTCCGGGTCTGGGGTTCAGAATAAGGCATTGATTTCGGGGTTCAGGGTGGCCGAAGGTATCCGAAACCTTATTGAAGTGCCTCTTGCTGCGGCTTATAGCTGGGAAAAATCCTGCTTGCTCCGGGTAGATGAGCAGGGTTTATTGCCCGCAGCGAGCTGCGGGGAGACATACATCCTGCTTAGCAACTCACCGAAAATACACTTCGATAGATTGCTGGAAAGTACCACTCCGAAAGCAGTGATCGCTGACGGCAGTAATTATCGCTCGTATGCTGCCCTGTGGGAAGTAAGTTGCAGGGCCGCGAATATCGCATTTCACAACACGGCAACCGAAGGTGCCTACAGGTTTCAAATTAAGCAGGCCTTAACGCACCCCGTGCATGAGCCTTTTAAGCAGGGGGTTCAGCAGGATCGCAAGCAGCCCGATACTGATACAGAAGGCAGTAAAGATTCCAAAGAAGGCGCTTAAAGAATATTGCTCCGTTACCTTGTCTATCATCCCACCCATTGTGCCGGCGGCCTTTTGCCCGATGGCGATTGCAAGGTACCAGATCCCGAACATAAACCCTATCATGCGCGGAGGAACCAGTTTGCTTAGGTAGGAAAGGCCTAGCGGCGACAGGCATAATTCGCCCATGGTTATAAACAGATAGGCAAATATCAGGTAAATCATGCTCACGGAGGCTGTCTGTGCCCCCTGCGGAATACTGAGGGTGCCAAAGACCAGGAATGCAAACCCCAGGCCTTGCAGGATCAGTCCTATGCCATATTTATTAGCCCCTGTTGGGTTATATTTGCTTTCCCACCACCTGGAGAACAGGGGTGCGAGCGTAATAATAAAAAACGAGTTCAGGATAGCGAACCAGCTGGCTTCCACTTCATTTCCTTCCTGCGAGAACTTATCGGCAAGGCGAAACAATACAAGGGCCCAGACACCAAGGAAAGCAATCCCCAGTGCCCAGTTGGAAAAGGGAATTTTCAGGTGGGTCTTCTTAAACAACAGGTATAGGACCCAGGTAATGATAATCAGCGGTACCGTGGTCAGCAGGGCATCCACAATTTTGAATATAGCGGAGGCTGAGCCTACAAGGGTACGGTTGGTATAGTCCCGGGCAAAAATGGTCATTGAGCCAAGGTTTTGTTCAAAAGCAGCGAAGAAGAAAACAGTGAAGATTCCGAAGATGGCAACCGCGAAAATCCGGTCGCGGATTATTTTGGTATAGCGCAGGGTTCTTGAAATGATCAGGAACAGAAAGAGGAAAAGGGCAATTAAAATTGTACTGTTAGACCCGTTAAGGTTTCCAATGCTGAAATCAAGGAGGTTGATACCACCAATTTTTGATAAGGGATCATTAAAGAGATAAAGTAAACCACCCAAAGTGCAAAGGCCTATAAGGATTAAGTCGGGCAGGGTATAGGGATTCCGTTTTTCAAGCTGTTCGCGTTCCGCTTCCGGAAGCAGCTCAACCGCTTCGTTATTCTGTTTTATACCCGGGCGCACTTTTCCCGGTTTTGCACCAATCTGACCAAAGAGGTCAGAGGCAAGCCAGAACTGTAGCATCCCAAGGAACATAAAAATGCCCGCAAGGCCGAATCCCCAGGACCATCCATAATTTTCTGCTAGGTAGCCGCAAAGCATTATCCCAAAAAATGCACCGGCATTTACTCCCATATAAAAAATGGTGTAGGCCCCGTCTTTTTTGGATTCCTTGCCTTCATACATTTCGGAGATCACCGAGGTGATGTTGGGTTTAAAGAATCCGGTGCCAATTACTAAAAAGGTAAGGCCGAGATAGAAAGACCAGATCGTTTCCAGGGCCATACACCCGTGCCCGAGGGTCATGATCAGGCAACCGATAATCACAGCCTGTTTGTACCCTGTAAAATGGTCGGCAATATACCCGCCTAGGATGGGAGTCAGGTAAAGCAGGGAAGCATAGGTGCCTATAAGGGCCAGGGCATGTTCCCGGGGCCATTCCCAGCCCGGATTGTCGCCCAGAATCGGGGCCGTAAGGAAGAGCACGAGCAGTACGCGCATCCCATAAAACGAAAAACGTTCCCACATCTCCGTAAAGAACAAAACAAAAAGGCCCGCAGGATGCCCGAGGACCTTATCTTTGAATAAATTCTCAATATCTGTATTCATGGCAGTGGTTATTCAAGGTATAAGGTTATACTAATGTACATTGCCCATCAGCCGTTTCATCAGCGGTGCGGTAACCAATACAATGACCGCCGCCCCGATAGCATACTCAGCTATTAAATGAAAACCGTTGATATAGGTTTCTAAAGACTCATGACCGCTAATATCAGGGTTATCACTTTCGATGGCCAGTTGTTTGCCAATGAACCCCACTACCTGAAAGGCAAATGCCGACGACAAAAACCATATCCCCATCATAAAGGCAACTATTCGCCTTGGGGAGAGATCCGTGATCTTAGACAGTCCTACGGGCGACATAAATAATTCTCCTATGGAAATTAGGAAATACATCAATAGTAGGTAACTAAACGGTACCATTCCATTTTCATCGGCACTGCCGCCACTCAAGGCCAGAATATAAAAACTGATGCCGGCAAAAGCCAGCCCCATTCCAAACTTATAAGGTGTCCGGGGATTCAGGTTCTTCCTTGAAAGGTAGGTGAAAAGCAATGAAATAGGAATTGAGAGAAGGATTATAAACATCGAATTCAGCGAGTTGGTCTGGGCTGCATCGATGAAGGAAAGGTTTACATTCCGATCGGCAAACAGGGTGATTACGCTGCCCGATAATTCGTGAAATCCCCAGAAAATTGTCATGAACAGGGTGATTAGTATAGCCATAAAAAGCTTTTTGCGTTCATCCGGCGTGGCTTTATACATAATATAACCAAGGTAAATCAGGATCAGGACTGCAATCAATTTAAAAATAACATTCACTATATTCTGATCGGCAAGCATGGATTCGCCGCTACCCAGGGGTTTGTAGGATGATAACAGCAGAGCTACTACCGGCGCCGATATAACGGCGAGAATTGGTACCAGCGTTTTCTGTCGTATTCCGGCAACCTTTTTCTCCAAAACCTCCGGATATGTTGGTAAACCCTTGTCTCCAAAAACATTCTTTTTTATCCCGCTCCAGAAAAACAGCAACCCGATCATCATGCCTATGCCTGCAAGGCCAAATCCGTAATGCCAGCCATACTCCCTCCCAAGCCATCCGCATAACAGGGGAGCCACAAAACCGCCTATGTTGATCCCCATATAAAATATAACAAACCCCGAATCTTTCCTTGGGTCTCCATCTTTGTAAAGTGATCCGACGAAAGTGGATATATTGGGTTTAAAAAAGCCATTGCCAACCACTATCAGGGCCAGGGCCAGATAAAAAGCAACATTGTGCTCCACTGCCAGGATAAAATGCCCAAGGGCCATAAGGATACCTCCGAGGAAGATAGACCGGCGCATGCCAAGGATGGTATCGGAAACCCGGCCTCCGATGACCGTGGAAGCATATACCAGGGACCCGTATGAAGAATATACGGCTGCTGCCGCATAATCTCTTTCAGCCAGGGCTTCAAAGATTACATTAACCATGTAGAGCGTAAGCAACGCCCTCATCCCATAGAAGCTGAACCGCTCCCATAACTCCGCAAAAAACAGGTAAAACAAACCCTTTGGATGTCCAAACATTTGTTTTTCCTCCATGAACTCTGCTTTGGTTTCCATACTTAAACGTGTTGGTTGGTTTACAGGTGTTCTGTAAGAAAATCGGTCATCATGGTAAAAAGCTGCAACCTGGTATTGCCCCCAGCTATGCTATGGTCTTGGTCTGGATAAATAGCCCAGTCGAATTGTTTATTGGCACTGATCAGGGCATTAATAAGTTGCATGGTATTCTGTACATGCACATTGTCGTCAGCGGAACCATGTACCAGCAGGAAATCACCTTGTAACAAATTGGCATGTGAAAGAGGTGAATTGTTGTCGTAACCGGACAAATTTTCCCCGGGGGTGCGCATATAACGCTCAGTATAAATAGTGTCATAAAACCGCCAGCTGGTCACAGGGGCAACAGCTATCCCGAGTTCAAACGTATCGTTGCCCTGCATCAGGCAGTTGGCCGCCATGAACCCGCCATAGCTCCAGCCCCAAATACCCGTCCGGTCCGGATCTACATATGGGAGTTCACTAAGTTTGTCTGCAGCTGCTATCTGGTCTTCAACCTCATATTTCCCCAATTCCCGGTATGTGAGTTTTTTAAATTCCCGTCCTTTATAGCCGGTACCGCGTCCATCCACACAGGCTATTACATAACCCCGGGAGGCCAGCACCTGATGCCAGTAATCATTAGTGTCTAACCAACTGTTGACTACTTTCTGGGAACCCGGGCCGCTATACTGGAACATTAGCAAGGGATAGTTTTCGGAAGGGTCGAAGTCAGGAGGTTTCACCATCCACATGTTCAACGCATTGCCGTTTATTTCAATTTCACTGAATTCCTTCGGCCTTAATTCATAAGTCTCCAGCTTGCTTAACAAAGCTGCATTATCTTTTATTACGCGGATCATGTCGCCTGAATGAGATTTATGAAGGGTGAAGAGAGGAGGAGTTTCGGTATTGGAAAAGGTATTGATGTAATAGGTATAATCCCCGCTGAATTCTGCACTGTGGGTTCCTTGGCCCGAGCTAAGCCGCTTTTTTTTGTTGCCCCCGGAACTTATACTGTAAATGTCCCTGTTAATACTTCCGGATTCCGTAGACTGGTAATAAATCCTGTCTTTTTCAGGGTTATAACCATAGACGTCGGTAACTTCCCATTGGCCGGCAGTAAGCTGCCTGATCAGGCTGCCCTCTCTGTCGTACAGGTATAAATGGTTAAACCCGTCCGCTTCACTTGTCCAGAGAAAGCCGTCATCGGGAAGGAATTCAAAGAAATGGTGCTTTGTGATATCGAGCCAGGCCGCATCTGTTTCTTCAAGCAAAAGGGAGGCCAGGGCCGTTTGGGTGTCGACCTTGTAAAGATTAAGCCGATTCTGGTGCCTGTTAAGGGTCATCACGCTCAATTGGCCAGGGCTGTTCATCCACCGGATACGCGGTATATAATAGTCCAGCGGCAAGGGTATCCGTCTGGTTTCTTCACTTTCCAGGTTGTATATATGAAGGCTTACCAAGGCATTATCTTCCCCGGCTTTGGGATATTTAAAACGGTGCTGTAAAGGGTACAGGTCCTGTCCATATATGTCCATGGAAAATTCCGGTACCTGGGATTCATCAAAACGAAGGAAGGCAATGCGGTCGCCCTTTTCATTCCATTCGTAGGCCCTCACAAGTGAAAACTCTTCCTCGTAAACCCAGTCGGCAACCCCATTGATGATCTTATTGACGTCGCCGTCAAAAGTAAGCTGACTGGTCGTTTCAGAGTTGCGGTTGAAAACGTAGAGGTTGTTTTCCAATACATATGCCACATACTGCCCGTTGGGTGAAAACTGGGGTTCCCGTATTTTTTTCTCTGAAATAAGACTTAAGGTACCGCTTGTTCTATCGTATATATAATAGATGCCGCGGGTAGACCGCCGGAACATAGGCTCTTCTTCAGTGGCGAGGATTAAAAGCGACTCATCCCTGCTGAATTCATAGGAAGTAAAATAAGGGATTGCACCACTGTTCCCGGAGCTTAGGAGCGTTTTGGTTTTTTCCTGGGTGAGATAAGCATAGGCATCAATGGAACTGAAGCTCTTTGAAGGGTCGGCATGGAGTACGGTATACTCCTTTCCATTTTTCATTGAACGGAGAACGTCTAGTTTTTCCGTTTTAAAAGTGCCGTTCCAGATCTCCTCCAGGCTTATCTTTTTTTGCTGTGCCCACGCCTGGTTTACCAGGCAACATAAAACCAGCAGCAAGAGGGAACGCACCTTCATCTAATTCCGGAATTTTAGTTACAAATTTTCAAGTTTACTAATATTTTCGCAATATATATAACTTTCAAACAAATTATAAAAGGCAGCTGCGCCAAAACCGCCACGGTGAAATTCGCGGTTGAATTACTATCTTTGAAGTATGAAAACCCTACAGTCATGACCCCCCCGATCGAAGGTTTCTCCAGGATGACCAAGGAAGAGAAGATCGAGTGGATCGCTGCCCGGTATACCGACAATTCAGAAGAAACCAAGAAGATCCTGAAACGCTACTGGCATGCGGATGCCAAATTACAGCAATTACATGATGAATTCATAGAAAATACAATTAGTAACTATTACTTACCACTGGGGGTAGCCCCCAATTTCCTGATCAATGGAAAAATATACGCCATCCCGATGGCGATAGAAGAAAGCTCCGTTGTTGCCGCAGCCAGCAAATCCGCCAAGTTCTGGCTGGATAGAGGTGGTTTTAAAGCCAGGGTGTTAGGAACGGAAAAAACAGGACAGGTGCATTTTATTTATAAGGGAGATTTTGCCAAGCTCCAGGGCTTTGTTGATCGGATCACCCCACGCCTCCTTGAAGATGTTAAGGACATTACCCTGAATATGGAAAAGAGGGGCGGCGGCATTACCTCCGTAACTCTCATGGACAAAAGGAAGTCTATGGAGCATTATTTCCAATTACATTGCACTTTTGAAACCATTGATGCCATGGGTGCGAATTTTATTAATTCCTGCCTGGAGCAATTTGCCCTGACCATCAGGCGGGAAGCCCGGTCATACGAAGCATTTTCCGATGTGGAAAAAGACATTGAGATCGTTATGAGCATACTTTCCAATCATGTTCCCGGTTGCCTTGTAAAAGCTGAGGTACAATGCCCTGTAGCGGAACTTAATGGAGAAAAAGATATAGACCCCCTGGAGTTTGCCCAAAAAATTGTCCGTGCAGTTGCCATTGCCAACGTAGAACCATTCAGGGCTGTCACCCATAATAAGGGAATCATGAACGGGGTAGACGCCGTGGTTCTGGCCACAGGTAACGATTTCAGGGCAGTAGAGGCGGGCGTTCATGCTTTTGCCGTAAAAGATGGCAGCTATAGTAGCCTGACGCATGCAAGAATAGAGGCCGGAGTCTTTCATTTCTCCATAGAAATCCCGCTGGCCCTGGGCACGGTAGGCGGACTTACAAAACTGCACCCCATGGTGCGATTGTCACTCGATATACTACAAAACCCGACTGCACGTGAACTGATGCAAATCGTTGCCGTTGCGGGACTGGCTCAAAATTTCGCGGCCCTGCGTTCCCTGGTAACCACGGGAATACAACAGGGGCATATGAAAATGCACCTCCTCAATATCCTGAACCTGATGAAGGTCTCCCAAAATGAGAAAGATACCCTCTTACAGGAGTTCAGGGATAAACCCGTTTCATTCCGCGCAGTTGCTTCCGCCCTGGAACGTATTCGCCCTGCGAAATGAAACATTCTTTTTACAGTCACGGAAAAATTCTTATAAGCGGGGAATACGTAGTATTGGATGGGGCTTTAAGCCTGGCTGTTCCTACAAAAAAAGGACAGTTGTTAAACGTATTTACCAATGAAAGCGATACCCTATTATGGACGAGTTTTGACCCTGACGGAATCTGGTTTAAAACGCGATTCAACAGAGGGGAACTCGAGTTTGAAAAGCAGCACGCCATGGGTGGTGATATCCGTGGCAGGTTACTGGCCGTATTACAGGCAGCCCGCAAATTAAACCCGGAATTCCTCAGAGGGCATATGGGTTTTTCCGTAGAAGCAAGGCTTGAGTTTCCCCGCAATTGGGGCCTCGGATCATCTTCAAGCCTGCTCTCAAATATTGCCCAATGGGCCGGGGTAGACGCATTTGAATTGCAGCGCCTGACCTTCGGTGGCAGCGGATACGACATAGCGTGTTCAACACAGGCGTCTGCGGTGCTGTATCAGAGAAATAACGGGCTTCCATCTATAAGGCAAGTAACATTCAAGCCACCCTTCTACAAACAGCTTTACTTTGTTTACCTCAACAGGAAACAGGACAGCCGGGAAGGAATTGCAGGCTACCGCCGAGCTGGTAAACCGCCTAAAGGCTTAATTGAGGAGGTATCTGAGCTTAGCCGCGGGATCCTGGATTCCCAAAACCTTCAGGATTTCGAAAAATTCTTAGGCGATCACGAAAACCTGCTTGCCAGGATTCTAGGCATGTTAACGATTAAGGAATTGTATTTCCCTGATTATCCGGGGTGCGTCAAAAGCCTGGGAGCATGGGGGGGCGATTTTGTGCTGGTCACGGCACGTAATGGCTTTCGGGATTATTTCACCCATAAAGGGTACGAAACCATTATCCGATTCGATGAGATGGTATGGTAAAAAAGCCGCTCTGTGGAGCGGCATTATACTTAATATTTCTAAACAGAGTAAAGGACTCTGGAGGCCTTTGCTAATTAATAAAAAATAGCGCGGTTGTCTTCTATCTCCGCTTTTTCCCTCAGCGCATTATACACTTCGGTACTTACCCGCGTAGCATTGGAAGACTGCAAGGTGGAAGCATATGTGCTGTAATTCTCGAGCTTTGGCGCCTCCTCTTTATTCTTCAATTGTATCATGAAAACACCAGTCTCCCCTTTTATAAGGTCTGATGTCTCCCCTGTTTCCATGGCAAATGCCGTTCCCACAACTAATGGTTCGCGCCCTGCGCCAGGTATGGTTGGGGTTTTAACGGTAATTGCCGATGCCGTTGCAGGGCTTTGGCTATTGGAAGACGCAAATTCCTCCATGGATTTACCCTTGTTGGCTGCAATAATTCGTTCCGCTTTCTTTTCCTTGCGCAGAATGGGCAACACCGTTGCCGAGGCATCTTCAACTGACATTTGCCCTTTCCTGTAGATTCCCGTAAGCTGTACAACCGCGTAACCGTTGTTAATGCTAAACCTTTTGATGTCGCCTAATTCCGTATCGCCGTTAAATGCCCATTGCACCACGGCGCGTTGAGGACCTAAGCCCGGAAGCATTTCATCCATAGGCTTCAGCTTGTTTACGGGTCGTACTACGAACTTGTTCTCTTCGGCCAGCTCGGTAAATGGCTTATCGGAAGAAGTTGCGGCCATTTCAAATTTTGTAGCCTCAGTAAAAAGTGTGTTCAGGGTTTCTTCCGTTGGGGTAATATTCCGGGTCAGTGTCGCAAGCCGCACCACATCTCTTTTATCATCAATCTTAACAATGTGATATCCGAATTCCGTTTCAACAAGGCCTATGTGGCCTACGGGGTTCGAAAAAGCAAAGTCGTTGAATTTGTCGGTCATTACACCTTCTTCGAAATATCCCAGGTCGCCTCCCTGTGGGGCTGATGGCCCGTCAGAATTATCCCTTGCCAATTCAGCAAATACGGCGCCTTCCTTTTTTGCTTCGGCAAGCATTTCTTCTGCACTTTGTGCTGCTTCTTCCTTAGTCCTGCTAACATCGGGGTTGGCCCGCTGTGCACCTGCATATGAAATAAGAATGTGGCTGGCCTTTACGCTTCCGTTCGGTTTTTTATCTACCATACGCGATACTTTAAAAGCTCCGGCATCACGGTATGGCCCGAAGATCTCACCCGGCTGCAGGGCCATAAGGGTATCGGCAAACTCAGAAGGCAGGTCGTTCATGGACTTGTAGATCGTGTCGAACTTGCTGTCGGAATTCCGCTCCAGAAAGGCTTCAATATCAGTAGTGGTTTGAAAGCCGGGAACGGTATCAGTTGTGTCACGCTCTTCAGAATATTCAACTCTTTCCTTCAGCAGGGAAGTAATTTCTTCCTTCAGAGTGGCTTCATCCCCGGAAGAAGCTTTCTCTTCGAAATAGACAAACTGTATATCCCGTGCAATTTCCTGTTTAAATTTATCCTTATGCTCCTTTATATACTGCTCTATCTGATTTTTTCCAATTACAATGGTGCTGTCTGGGATACTGCTGAAAGGAACCCGCACGTATTGAATGTCTACCTTGTCATTGGCCAGTTTGTAATCAAGCTCACCTTCCTTTAGGGTGGCGCCTACCCCGGCCCTTATAAGGTTTAGATAGGTTTGTTCCTTTGCTGCCTGAATAATTGCTTCCTCATCCTGCAACCAATCCTGATACTGGGCCGGCGCGTTGGCCTTTAATTCTGCAAGGAATTCACGGAACCTTGATTCCGAAAAGTTGCCGTTGTTATCAAGAAACTGGGGATTTTGTGTAATCCCGGGACTTGATTTTATAACGTTGATGATCTGATCCTGTTCTATGGCAATTCCAAGATCCTCCATTTCCTGGCTCAGGATTGTACTGCGCAGCGTCTGATTCCATACGGAATTCACTATCTGAAGGGAGCTGAAGGAAGGGGGGCTGGTGCGGGATGCTCTTTCAATCTTTGCCCTGAATTGATCTACGGGCACCTCCTCACCATTAATCTCGGCTACAGTACTGCCAACCTTGCCTCCTGTAAAATCATTGCTGGTAAATATTCCGGATACCACAAAGGCAAACAATGCCAACCCTATGATCAGGATAAGGACAGTTGTACGCTTTCTTATATTCTCTAAAATTGCCATTGTTCAGCTGTATTTAAAATCAGTGGGCGAAATTACCATTTTCCTGTAAATAATAAAAGCTTTAAATGCACGGAAACCAGTGCATTCAGGTTTAGTCCTTTTCAAGGAGTTCAAGGGCCACCAGGTCTATTTTGGTATTGGAGGATTCCAATATGGTAAAGAGGAAATACCCAACCCGTATTTCCGATCCCTGATCAGGGATTTCTCCGGTTTCATTAACGATAAGGCCCCCAAGGGTGCCGTACTCCTCACTTTCGGGAAGATCCAGCCTGTAGTGTTCATTCAGGTAATCTACCTCCAGGCGGGCCGAAAACCTGTAGTGGTTCTCGTCTAGCTGTTCTTCTTGAAGGTCTATTGTATCGTGTTCGTCCTCTATTTCCCCGAAGAGTTCCTCCACAATATCCTCCACGGTCATTAGACCGGAAGTACCCCCATACTCATCTAAAACCACAGCAATGCTCTTCCTTTTCTTGGTAAGCACATTAAGTATTTCCTGTATAGGCATTGTTTCCGGGACATATTCAACGGGCATCAGGATGCTTTTGATGGTCTTGGGTTTTTTAAATAATTCATAAGAGTGCACATAGCCAATAATGTCGTCTATGGTTTCCTGGTACACCAATATTTTAGAATAACCCGTTTCTGTGAATAATTTTGTAAGGTTTCTTGGAGTTTCATGAAGTTCCACAGCGGTAATCTCCGTGCGGGGAACCATTACCTCGCGGGCCTTCACCTCCGAAAATTCGAGTGCATTCTGAAATATCTGAATTTCGGTATCCACCACATCCTTTTCCTCCACGGTTTCCATCTGTTCGGAAATATAATCACCGAGCTCCATTTTACTGAAAGCGAGCTGCACCTCGTCTCCGTCTGTCCCAAAAAATGCCTTCAGGATAAGGTCGGAGAGTTTAATCACAAAATCGGATATTAAGGAAAAAATGATATAAAAAAAATAGGCCGGAATGGCCAGGGCCTTCAGCATGGTATTTGCATAGATCTGGAAAAGGACCTTAGGCAGGAATTCCGCGGTTAACAGGATCAGGAGGGTCGATAACACAGTCTGGGTCAGTAGGCTGAAGTCGGTAATCATAACCGTAAGGAATCGGCTTTGTGCAGGCAGCATTCCCTGGAACCACGACATCAGCAAGTCGCCCATAAAGAACCCATAGACCACCAGGGCAATATTGTTCCCAATGAGCATGGTGGCGATGAATTTGGAAGGGCGATGCGTTAGCCGTGTAAGCATCTTTGCCATTAACCCCGCCTGCTTCTTTTCAATTTCTATATGGATCCTGTTGGCGGAAATAAAGGCAATCTCCATCCCCGAAAAAAAAGCCGAGAGCAAGAGGGCTGTTATAATGATCGCTATGGAGTAATCCATTATTATTCTTCCTTATCGGCCTTCCGCTTTTCGAACCGTTTCCTGTAGTTTCTTCTGAAGATAAACATGCCTATGGAAACCAGCGCGAAAAAGATAAAGATATAGGTCTCCTCACGGTCTACGTTCCAAAGGGTGGCTATTTTGTAAACCGAAATAATGGCTACTGCGAGGTAAAGGTATTCTGTGTATCTGAGGATCCTGATCATGATTGATTATCTTTTATTGTCATCAGCCCATACGTCCTATGGGCGTTGAAGAAACTGAAATCCCGGTTAAAATCCATCCCCTCGCCGTCCATCACCGTACCGTCTTCGGGGTTGGTGTATTTAAATCTATTCTGGGTAAATATCCATTCATTTGTCTGGTCATAGTAAAGTTGAGGGGCCTCAAGCAGCTTACCGTCATGTGTCTCCAGGATCACATTACCCCTTAGGTCTATAAGGCTGGTATTGGAATAAATTATCCCATAATCGGCCTTTACAACACTCCTGTTGTTATCCTCATCAAATAATTCAACCTGCAGGCCATTCGGAAAGGTGCGGTACTTAAAGCGAAGGTTGTCATAATCCTCACTCAGGGGACTGGTAAGAATTGCTATTACCCTTGCGTCATCCTGGTCTTCAGTTTCGAGTTCTTCGCGGGTTTCGGTATAAATAAGGGTAAAATTTTCTGCTACCCCCTGAGGATATATAAGCGTGCCTGCTTCTTCTCCAACCCGTTTATAGGTATCCTCGCAGGATAAAAAAAGCATTGCCACGGTTAATACCGTGGCAATGCTGGTAAAAGTATTTTGTAAATAACCGGGCATTCTTATAGGTTAGGCACCTGTATACTGCCACCTACCCAACAGCTGAAACTGATGCTTTTACCTGCCATTCCCGAATTGAAAATATCGGTTTTGGAAGGGGCTTTGGCATTATAGCTGGCAGCAGACTGGCTGGCGTTTCCACTTAGCGAGGGGTCTACCCTGCCTGCCCTGCTGGCCATATCAGCAGCTTTCCAGTAAACAGCCCTTTTCTCAAATGGGGTGCTGCCACATTCATTGGCGCTGGAGGCATATAAATTTGCGATAAGCAGATAAGCTTTTCCGTTAGAGGCATTGGCATCAATGGCCTTCTGGGCATAATTTCTGGCCTGCGATTTGCTGGTTCTGCGTAGGATTGTAGAAATTTTATAAAGAATTTCTGATTTTTTGTAGGAATCGGTTTCCAGATCAACGGCTTTGTTAAAATCAGCAATGGCGCCATTGGTATCACCTGCCTTTTGTTTCAGGGTACCGCCGTACAGATACGCGCTGGCTGAAGGCTCAAGGGAGATCTGAGCTTCAAACAATTGTCGGAAAAGCGGATCATCGGTACATTCCTTGCTGAACATACGGCCCACAGCCCGCTTTACCCAGGTGATATCGCCTTTCTTCGCTTCAAAACTTCTCTGGTAAAGGGGTATAAGGTTGCCGCAATCAGCCAGGGCACCCAATTTGGAATCGATGCTGGAAGCTATTTTACCATAGGATTCCGAGTTGGTGCTGGCCACCCGCAATTGGCTTTCCTCTTTTTTGGTAAGGGTACCCGCATCTTCCTTGGGAAGCAGTTTAGTTATTTGCGTGGTCAGCTCAATATTCTCCTCTTCAATCTTTTCGGTAACATCATCATAGGTGTCAAAAACCTCCTGCAGGTCTTTTTTCCCGGCGTTATGCAAGTCGACCAGGCTGGAGAAATACAGGTAAAGAGCTTTTGGGTTCGTAAAATGCTCCCGGTCTTCCTTGAATGCCGTATGGAGCATCTCGTACAATTCGGTATCGGAGGCCATTTTATTGTCGTATTTCAGCAGGGCTTTGTCTATGGCAACTCCTGCACTCGAATAGTTTGAAGGAAAGTATTTCACACTATTGTCGTACAAAGCCATAAGCTCCTGCACATACTTGTCCTTTTCGGCACCGGAACTGTTTTCGATCTTGTGGGAAAGAATACGTTCCCCAAGGGAAAAGTTCGCCTTATTGATGGCGGGACAATTTTCATACACCATTTTCCACGGTGTATAGGCGGCATCATAATTTTTAACCTTCGCATGCTCTGCGTAAATAGAGAGATTCGTCATGCACTCAGGATTTTGTGCCTGCGCAAGACCGACGCCCAAAAATCCCAGAGCCGCTAAAACCACTAGGTAAAATTCCTTTTTCATTTTAGTCTTCATTTTAATGGGGTTAAAATACTAATTTTTTATTAATCTATCCGTCTTTTTAAGAACCATCTGTCGTTTAATGACAGTCCTACATTGACTTTGAAGTAATTTTCCTCAACGAGATTCGCAACTGTAGTGCCCCGCCGCCCCAGTTCGAAACCGAGGTTTATATTGGAAAACCCTTGCCCGCCAAGCGGAAGACCAAGTCCAAAAGTTATGCCAAAGTTATTTATCTCACTGCCCCTCACTACCATTCCGGTTTTATCCAATCGCAGTCCGGCCCTATAGGTAATGACTTTCAGGTAGTTTGTAAAGGATGTATAATCCGGTATAAAAAAAGCACCTACGCCAATACTGCTTGCATCTTCATAGACTACATCTTCCACGCTTATGAATTCATTTGTGAAATCGCTCATTGCCTGAAAGGCGTACTCTGCCCCAAGGAACCACTTCTTATCCTCTCCGTAACCAAGGCCCAGGGTAGTAGTGGTAGGGACCTTGATCTCTGTGCGATCACGGCCGCTTGCGGCCAGATTAACTTCCACAACTTCTATTTCATCGCCCGAGGCCCTTGAGAAAGACCCTATACGCTGCAGGTTTTCAGAAACCAGGTTGGCCTGGGTGTTCACGGTGAGGGACGTAAAGAGGGTATGCTTATCTGTAATCATGGGGGTATAGTTGGCCCCGTAGTTGAAATCGAAACCGTTCACTCTGGATTCCCGCCGATCGAGGGTGCCAAACTGAACGTTTTCCACACTCTGGATCCGCTGGTTCGTAAAATTGCCAAAATTAAAGTTCATGGTCGCCCCAAGGTAAAGGTCATCAATCAGGCGGTATCCCATAGAAAAATACACTTTGTTGAGTCCGCCCTGCCCCGAATACTCGTTCAGTACTGAAGCCCCGTTTCCATTTACGGTTTCATCGAGCAGGTTATATCCGACGGAGGAATATGGCATAAGGCCAAATCCGGCGCCCCAGCGGTCGCTGAGAGGAAATCCGATAGACAGGTATTCGAGATTGGTCAGGGAACTTTTCTGTTCCTCGGTAAAGGTTTCCAGCCTGATTTTCCTGTGGGAAAGCGCGGCCGTATAGGTTGTTAGCCGTAATTTTCCATAGGCAGCCGGGTTATTCAGGTTGATGTGGATACTATCCGCATAGGTTTGCAACCGGCCCATCATCTGGTTTTCTACAGTGGAAATATTGCTGAGATCGCCGATTCCGAAGTAAGAATAAGGGGAGATTGTGGTATTTTGGGCATTTACGGCGTAGGATGCAAAGCAGAGTAATGCAATAACCAGTTTTTTGATCATCTAGTGTCGGTTGTATTCCAGCAAATAATTCAAGCCTTCGAGAAGAAAATTAGAATTCGCAAATATGGTACTTTTTAGCCGTTTAGACAAAAATTGGCCATCGCCCCCTGTTAAAATAACTGTTAAATGTGGGAAACGCGACTCGTAAAGGCCTATCATCCCGTCTATCTCCAGACAAAGGCCGATAATCACACCACTGTGAATACCGCTTTGGGTGGAATTTCCTATAAAATCGAGTACCTCCTCCCCCGGATCCAGTAGGGGCAGGTTTGCGGTTTGTTCGTGCATGGCCCTGTAACGCATCCTCAGGCCGGGTGAGATGGCCCCGCCGAGATACTCACCATAATCGTTAACCATGTCGTAGGTAATGCAGCTGCCGGTATCAACCACCAGCGTATTGCCATGCGGGTTGTGATAAAAGGCCGCTGTGGCCAGGGCAATGCGGTCTACGCCCAGGGTTTGGGGGGTGGCATAGGAGTTTTTAAAAGGGTAGCGCGAGTTGCTGTTAAGCAGGTGTACCGGGCAGAACACATGCAGAACATCCAGACCCCGTTTGTCCAGATGGGTCACTGATGAGACGATGGCGTGTCGGATTCCGGGATAGTCTTCAAAAACCTTCTGCACCCCCTGGCAAAACTCCTGTTCGGGTAATTGCCGTATGCTTAGAAAGTCATCTTTCTCATAGACGGCAAGCTTTATAAAGGTGTTTCCGGCATCTATAATGAGGTTCATAATACAAAGATCAATAATTGAAAAAAAACCAGGGCCTTTTTTCCCTTTTTTGTTTGTAGTTCCTAAATTTGAAATTATATTTGCCCCCTCCTTCGCAAAGGCCATTTAGGCCTTCGCTTCGGAGGGCGCAGGCCGGCCCTGAAGTACTGGTACCTTAGCTCAGTTGGTAGAGCAACGGACTGAAAATCCGTGTGTCCCTGGTTCGATTCCTGGAGGTACCACATAGAACCCCCGAAACGTTAATGTTTACGGGGGTTTTGTTTTTGGGTTAACGTTTTAGTTAACTATTATGCAGTTTTAAATACAATTTTTGCGTGAACTAACACGTACAGTTGCGGCTAGCTTTTCAATGAGAGGTAATATCAAAACTAAATTTGTTGTAATTCCCCCACATCAGTTTCAAAAACTGGTAAAAACCATGCTTCCTAAGAGCTAAAAGTATAGGCCAATACTGAGAATCCATAAGTTTTGCCAAATGTTCTGGGTTATAGCGTATTACATTACTCAAATGGAAATAGGCTAATGTAATACACATCTCTTCAGTTAAGATATGGTATTTACCATTAATAGGGGTATATGAACGCCAAGTGGATTTATTATCAACCTCATCAAATATTAAGTATCGCTTTATAGTACTGACTATACTTTCCTTTACAACCTCAAAATTTCCACGGATCTTATTTGTTTCGTAATGTGGTTCATTAGGAGGATTATTTATTAAACGTAAACCTGGATATGCTTTTAATCGTTTAGGAGAAGGCGGCAAACGTTTATATTCACTGTCAAGAATCTGTACTTTTAAATAATGACCATTAGTATCATCCTTCATTATAAATGCCCTGTGACAAAGAAGTTGGATGTGCTCGTTTGTGATAGTGTTGAATTCGGCTGAAACAGATAGAAGGTAAGGATAAATATCATTCATCTTAATATTTATGCCCCCGGCCGGTATGGGTTTGCTCGTTATCGAAGAATACAGAAGAGGTAAAGTACCATTTTGTTTAAAATTTATTTCCTGATTCAAAAAATATTTAGAACTATGATTATGCGGATAGCTGGCACCATGCCACTTATTTGAGTC
>CAYSVQ010000132.1:0-21549 GCA_964434565.1 uncultured Flavobacteriaceae bacterium
TCGTCCTTATTATTACCTGGAATCTCTCCGGGATTGGTCCAGAGATTGTCGACCAGGTCCTCATGTTCAAGGTCGATCCCGGAATCCAGGACAGCAACTATCACCGTTTTGGCCTTCTGGTTTGCTATGAGTTCCGCATAGGCCTTATCCACGCTCATCCCGGGGATGGTATCTAATATAAGGTCGGCATGGCCCCAGTTCTTTTTCTCCTGTTCACTGAGCTCCGCAATTTTCAGAGGTACAGTATCTATATTCTCAATCGGGGTCGATACCATGGTGGTGCTGCCACAGGCCGTTAACAATAAAACGGCCGCATACAGGCCGGAGATCAGAGGTAAGGATTTTATTTTCATATTAATTTAATTTTGAATTTTTGAATAATAATTGCCAGGGATAGGAGCCCTGAAGGTTTCAATGCAGCCGCGGTCAGCCATGGTTACAAAACAACTTTTCCCATCTTTGCCGCCAAAGGTAAGGTTGGAGGGGTTTTTGCCTTTCAGGCGGAATTCCCTGAGGATTTCCCCTTCCGGGGAAACCATTGCCACGGTGCCTTTACCATAGCGTGCAATGTACAAATTTCCACTGCTATCGCAACGCATCCCATCCATGCCATGGTCAGGGAACCTAACAAGTACCCTTTTATTGGCAGGGATGCCATCGTTCATAATATCATATTCCCAGACGGTGCGCTGAATTGATTCATTCACATACAGCCTACTGCCGTCGGGGCTCACTTCAATCCCGTTGGTAGTTCCCATATTTCGTTCCAGCAATACCATTTTCCTTTCAGGGCCTACCATCCATAGCTGCCCTGTACTATCGGCCCATTTCGGGTCGCTCAGGTAAATGACACCTTTTGAGCTGATTGCCAGGTCATTCGGCTGGTTCATGGTGGTGTCCTGCGCCCAGACTTCCGGCCTGTTTGATCCTTTTGGGACCCGATAAACCCGGTGGCCCAAATAGTCTGCAATAAACATATTGCCCTGTTCATCAAAGCGTATGCCATTCCCGATGCTTTCGGGGGGGAGGGTCAGGAAAACATTGGCATTTCCATCGGGGCTTACTTTACCTATTGTACCTTCCCTCTGGAAGTTTACGGCAAACAGATCACCTTCCTTGTTAACAGCCGGACCCTCAATTCCGGGAGTAAAAGAATTTTCAGGTGTAAAATCACTGCTATCTGCATCTCCGTTCCCACAGGAAGCGAGTATCATAAAAAGCAGCAAAGTATTGATATGCTTAGTTGAAAAGTTCATCGAAGGTGAAAGTTTTATCAAGGCGGACCCCTTTTTCCGTGTGTTTTAAGGTGCAAACCTGGTTGTATGGATCATGTTCCAGAAACAAAAAATAGCCTTCATTGGCGGCCTTGTCAAGAAATGCAGCCTTCTCCTCAAGGGTGAGCAGCGGCCGGGTGTCATATCCCATAACGTAGGGTAAAGGAATATGGCCGGTGGTTGGCAGCAGGTCGGCAACGAAAACAAGGGTTGCTCCCCTGTAACTGATATGGGGCAGCATTTGCTTATCTGTATGCCCGTCTACAAAGTGGATTCCAAAACCCAGTCCGGATTCTCCCAGGTAAGCGGGATTTACCGGGCTGATATAATTTAACTGACCGCTCTCGTACATTGGAAGGAGGTTTTCCTTAAGGAAGGAAGCCTTTTCCCTGGCATTGGGGTTAATTGCCCACTCCCAGTGGTCTTTATTGGTCCAATAGGCTGCATTCTTAAACACCGGCTCATAGCCGTCGTGATCGCGGTTCCACCGGATCCCACCTCCGCAATGGTCGAAATGCAGGTGGGTCAGAAAGACGTCGGTGATATCGTTTGGGTGAAAACCGTGAAATTTCAGTGAGGATTCCAGGCTATAATCGCCCCAGCGGTAATAGTAGCTGAAAAATTTTTCCGATTGTTTGTTCCCCAGGCCATTGTCTATTAGGATAAGGCGGTTGCCATTCTCAATCAAAAGGCAGCGGGCGGACATGTCTATGAGGTTGTTGGCATCTGCCGGGTTGGTACGGTTCCAGATTGATTTGGGCACCACGCCGAACATGGCGCCACCGTCTAACTTAAAATTTCCTGTCTCAACTGGGTATAAGGTCATTCGGATCTGGTGAATGGCTGGTAAAAGTATGAAATGTGCCGGGATATGGCAATTCACCCCCGGGTTTAACAGCTACGGCTTCCTGGAATGGCATAAAAAACAGAGGGCCTAGGCTGTATTTTGCTGCAATTTAATAAAAACTCCAGGGGGATTATTGCGAATAACAGGGATAAAAGTCTATTTTTCAAAAAATTATTGGATGGTTGAATTAGCGGGAATTATTATCCTGGGAATTATTGCACAGTGGGTGGCCTGGCGTTTTAAACTGCCGGCCATATTGCCCCTTATTTTGATCGGGTTGATAGTGGGCCCCGTAGCCACGCTCTTTACAGCTGATGGCGGCAAATTGATTGAACCTGTTTGGAATGGTGAAAATGGTCTTTTCCCGGGAGACGGGTTATATTATTTCGTGTCCCTGGCAATTGGGGTCATTTTGTTTGAAGGCGGGCTGACTCTTAAAAAGTCAGAGGTAGTCAATACCGGCCCCGTTATTTCGAAACTGATCACTTTAGGGGCCGCCGTTACGTTTTTTGCAAGTGGGGTAGCCGCACATTATATTTTTGGATTGAGCTGGCAAATATCTTTTCTCTTTTCCGCCCTGATCATTGTTACGGGCCCGACGGTGATCACCCCTATCCTGAGGAATATCCCCCTGAAACGCGACCTCTCATCTATCCTTAAATGGGAAGGTATCCTGATTGACCCCATAGGGGCTCTGGTTGCGGTACTTGTATTTGAATTTATAAGCGTAGGAGAGAACCAGGCCTATACAAAAACCGCCCTCATGGATTTCGGAAAGGTGCTGCTATTCGGCTTTACCTTCGGCTTTACCTTTGCCCATGCCCTGGCCTTTGCAATTAAAAAGAATTACATCCCGCATTACCTCCTTAATGTTGTTTCCCTGTCCGTGGTATTGCTCGTATTCGTAGAGTCCGATCTGTTTGCCCACGAATCCGGCTTACTGGCGGTGGTGGTCATGGGAATGGTAATGGGAAACCTGAAATTACCTAATATAAAGGAGTTGCTGTATTTCAAGGAATCGTTAAGCGTCCTGCTGATTTCGATACTCTTTATCCTGCTGGCGGCCAACATCAATATCGCCGACCTCGAACTGATCTACAACTGGAACACCCTTATCCTTTTCGCCGTGGTGGTTTTCCTTATCCGCCCCCTCGCGGTATTCCTCAGTACCGCCGGTTCCAGCCTGAAACTTAATGAGAAGCTCTTCATCGGCTGGGTTGGGCCCCGGGGGATCGTCGCCGCAGGTATCGCCTCCCTTTTTGGTTCCAAACTGATGGCCCGGGGCGAACCAGGGGCTGAGTATATTACCCCCCTGGTATTCATGATTGTTCTGGGGACGGTGCTACTTAATGCCACCACCGCGAGGTTCTTTGCAAAAATCGCCGGGGTATTCCTCAAAAAATCAGAAGGGATAGTCATCATAGGTGCATCCATGGCGTCAAGGCTTATCGCCGAATACCTCCATAACAACAATCGGCATGTGGTACTCATAGACAATAATCAGAACAATATAGAGAAGGCTAAAAAGCTTGGGCTTGAAGCTATCAATTCAAACATCTATTCCGATACCCTTGAAGACAACATCGAATTGAGCGATATAGGCTATCTCATGGCGCTTACAGCCAATTCGGATATCAATCAATACGCCATGGATACATTTAAGAAACAATTCGGAGAGCACGGCTCCTTCAGGCTGATCACAACCGATGAGATGAACGATCCTGAAAATAACCCCAGAGAAGGACTTTTTTCCCATACAGACGATTTTATAAAATTAACTGAAGCCGCTCGAAAATACCCTGAGGTAAATGAAATCAATTTGAAGGATCAGGAGCACTTTGAAGGGTTGATAGAGATCAGCAAGGCCGATGAGAATGTTGTGCCCCTTTTTTTGAAAACCCCGGACAATGACCTGAAAATTATCTCATCTTTCAGTACGGAATTTCAGGATATTACAGATGGTTACCAATTGGTATATCTTGGAAAACCGCTCAATTCCAATGGGAAACCCGACGCAGTTGAAGAAGCGAAGGTGCAGTAGACCTAACTAGTGTTCTATTTCAAAATTTAATTTCAGGGACGACACTAATATATGGGTTCTGCAGGCCCACGCCTGCGGCTGTATTGTAGTTTTCTGCAACTTTACAGCCTAAATGGTTGCTCCAATATGCCTATCTTAGGGGCATTTAAGCAAAGAGCCATTGAATCTGCACACCTTAATAGAATTACCATTACAGGATCCGGTTTTAAAATTTTTAACCATCCTGCTGATTATCCTGTTCATTCCAATCCTCTCCGATAAGGTAAAGATTCCACACCTTCTTGGGATGATCATCGCAGGGGTTATTATAGGCCCCTACGGCCTGAATCTGATAGCCAGAGACAGCAGCATCATCCTCTCGGGTACCGCCGGACTACTCTACATCATGTTCCTCGCAGGTCTGGAAATAGACATGAACGACTTTAAGAAGAATGCAATCAAAAGCAGCCTTCTGGGAATCTATGGCTTTGCTATCCCCATGATTCTGGGAACTGTGATAGGCATATATTTTCTGCAGTTTTCACCAATGACATCGGTCTTACTCGCCAGCATGTTCGCCTCGCATACCCTGATCACCTACCCCATAGTAAGCAAGCTGGGGGTGGCAAAAAACCTGGCAGTAAATATCTCTGTGGGCAGCACCCTGATAACCAATATCCTTGCCCTCCTTGTCCTTGCTATTGTCGTGGGGATGACCACCGGGGAAATGAACCGCTATTTCTGGATAAAACTTTCCATTTCCTACGTGATCTTTACCCTCATCATTGTCTTTATTTTTCCAAAAATAGCCCGCTGGTTTTTTAAACGGTACTCAGACAATGTTTCGCAGTATATTTTTGTGCTTTTCATGGTTTTCCTTGGGGCTGTTCTATCCCAAATGGCTGGTATTGAGGCTATTATAGGGGCCTTTATGGCGGGCCTGGCGCTAAACCGCCTGATCCCCTTAACATCGCCCCTGATGAATAGAATCGATTTTGTTGGGAACGCCATTTTTATCCCATTCTTTCTGATTGGGGTGGGGATGTTGATCGATTACCGCGCTTTCACTGACCCCAGGACCATCCTTGTGGCCGTAGTAATGTCTGTGGTTGCCACCCTGTCAAAATTTATTGCCGCATGGCTAACCCAGAAAAGCTTCGGATTCAGGAATGAAGAACGCCTGCTGATTTTCGGACTTACCAATGCCCAGGCAGCCGCTACCCTGGCAGCAGTATTGGTAGGCTACAACATTATCCTGGGCAATACCGCCGATGGAGACCCTATACGACTGCTGGATGAAAGTATCCTTAATGGCACGGTCATCATGATCCTGGTTACGTGTACCATCGCATCCTTTGCCACCCAGAAAGGGGCAAAAAAAGTTGCCCTTGCAGAGCATTCGCCTGACGATAAACCCGAGAACAAGGAAAAGATCCTTATTCCGCTTAGTAATCCTGGGACCATTGAGGAACTTGTTAATTTAAGCCTTGCGATAAAGTCTAAAAACAATAAAGACGGCCTTCAGGCCCTCAACATCATTAAGAATGAGGGGATAAATCTGGCAGAGGCAGAAAAGAAAGCCAGGAAAATACTCGAAAGCGCTAAGATTATCGCCGCAGCTACGGACCTGAATATGAAAACCACCCTCAGGTACGACCTCGATCTGGTTCATGGGGTAACCAATGTGATACGTGAGGAGAATACAACCGATCTTGTTTTGGGACTTCACTTAAAAAAGGGAATATCAGACTCCTTTTTAGGGAATTTAACACAGGGGATCCTTTCAAAAAGCAATATCACCACGTTTATATATAACCCCCAACAGCCAATAGCCACTATAAGCCGTCATATTGTGATCATCCCTGAACAGGCCGAGTATGAAAGCGGTTTTTCTTTCTGGCTGTCCAAAGTATGGAACATAGCCCTGAACACAGGGGCAAAAATTGTTTTTTATGCTTCCAGGCAAACAATCAGCCTCATCCAAAATATCCATTCCAAGCACCCCATTGAGTCTGAGTTTAAGGTCTTTACAAACTGGGTCAACCTGCCTTCCATACTGGATGAGCTTAAAAACGACGATAACCTGGTGATTGTGCTCAGCAGGAAAGACCTGTTGTCTTACAGGGAAAGTATGGATGACATCCCCAATTATCTGAACCGCTATTACCAGGGCAGGAATTTTTTACTGGTATACCCTTCCCAGTCTGAATTCATGACCGATGGCAAGGTAGACCTTACCAACCCTTCCCTTTTAAAGACCATCGAAAAAATAGATGTTATCGGAAAGACGATTGCGGGAATTTTCAGGAAAGATTAGTAACCCCCATGAAATTAAATAGCAATTTATATTGCAAGTCCGGAAGAAAGCGTGCGTGTGTCTTCAGGTTTTCTGACTTAATTCAGGAGTAAAGTTCCCGGCCGTGCCCTGAATCAATCATTCAGCTTTAGCACAGCCATAAACGCTTGCTGCGGGATCTCGACGTTGCCTACCTGGCGCATCCTTTTTTTCCCTTTTTTCTGTTTTTCGAGCAATTTCCGCTTTCTGGAAATATCCCCGCCGTAACACTTGGCGGTAACATCCTTTCTCAGGGCCTTGATGGTTTCCCGGGAGATGATCTTGGCGCCAATTGCGGCCTGGATAGGGATATCGAATTGCTGGCGCGGGATAAGTTCCTTAAGCTTCTCGCACATTTTTTTCCCGATATGGTGGGCATTGTCAAAGTGTACAAGGGCCGAAAGTGCGTCAACTGGCTGGGCATTCAGCAGAATATCAACCCGCACCAGTTTGGAAACCCGTAAACCAATCGGTGAATAATCAAAAGAGGCGTATCCCCGTGACACGGTTTTCAGGCGGTCGTAAAAATCAAACACAATCTCCGCCAGTGGCATATCGAAATTAAGTTCCACCCGGTCTGTGGTAAGATAGGTCTGGTTTGTGATCTGCCCCCTTTTATCAATACAGAGCTTCATAATATTCCCTATATATTCTGATTTTGTAATGATGGTGGCTTTAATATAGGGTTCTTCTACCCGGCTGATGGTAGATGGGTCAGGCAGATCGGAAGGGTTGTTCACGATCATGGGCACATCGGGGTTTTTAGTGCTGTAGGCATGATAGCTAACGTTGGGGACGGTAGTAATCACTGTCATATCAAACTCCCGTTCCAGGCGTTCCTGAACAATCTCCATATGCAACATTCCCAGGAAACCACAACGGAACCCAAAGCCAAGTGCCATGCTGCTTTCAGGCGTAAATACCAGGGAAGCGTCGTTTAATTGTAATTTCTCCATGGAGGAGCGAAGTTCTTCGTAATCCTCCGTATCTACCGGATAGATGCCCGCGAAAACCATGGGCTTCACATCCTCGAAACCGGCTATGGGGTTTGTGGTTGGGTCTGCGGCGTCAGTAATGGTATCGCCAACCTTTACCTCCCGTGCATCCTTGATCCCGGTAATGAGATAGCCCACATCACCGGCCCTGATAACGGGTTTGGGAACCTGGGTAAGCTTAAGTGTCCCCACTTCGTCAGCTTCATAGTCTTTCCCGGTGGCCACAAACTTTATTTTCTGGCCCTTTCTTATTTCGCCGTTCATAACCCTGAAATAGGTTTCAACGCCGCGAAAGGGATTGTAAACCGAATCGAATACCAGTGCCTGCAAAGATTCTTCGGTGGAGCCTTTGGGCGGGGGTATGCGTTCTATAATAGCTTTCAGGATGGCATCGATACCCAAACCTGTCTTGGCACTTGCAGGGATGACGTCTTCATGTTTGCAGCCCAACAGGTCTACAATGTCATCGGTTACTTCCTCGGGGCTGGCACTGGGCAGATCGACCTTATTGAGGATCGGTATAACTTCAAGATCGTTTTCGAGGGCGAGGTACAGGTTGGAAATAGTCTGTGCCTGGATGCTCTGGGCGGCATCTACAACCAGCAAGGCCCCCTCGCAGGCGGCTATGGAGCGTGAAACCTCATAGGAAAAATCAACATGTCCGGGCGTATCTATGAGGTTCAGAACATACTGTTCCCCCTCAAAGTTATAATCCATTTGTATAGCATGGCTCTTTATGGTAATGCCACGTTCCCGCTCAAGGTCCATATTGTCCAGCAATTGCTCTTTGCGCTCCCGGTCAGTTACTGAGCCGGTGAAGTCGAGCAAGCGGTCGGCCAGGGTACTTTTACCGTGGTCTATATGGGCGATAATACAGAAATTCCTAATGTGTTTCATGGCATAACCGACATTATAAGTAGCCGGCGTACTGGCACGCAAATATAGTTCATTTCCTATCAAGCAATCTATTGCCGTAATGGAATTAGCCC
The DNA here is from genome assembly GCA_964434565.1 of uncultured Flavobacteriaceae bacterium. Classification (GTDB taxonomy): domain Bacteria; phylum Bacteroidota; class Bacteroidia; order Flavobacteriales; family Flavobacteriaceae; genus Zeaxanthinibacter. Next base: position 8,461 of record CAYSVQ010000132.1, read on the forward strand.
AAACGGCTTTGTGAATATCAAAGCGACCATCTTTCAGTTACATGACAGATTACCTGAATTATTTCATAGATTTGACTCCCAACCCTGAATCTGTGAAATTTATTTTCATTCTCCTTTTTCTTACAATGCCTGTGGGATTGTTTCCACAGGACTTTGAGGTTTCAGGGACTGTTAAAGACATGGATGGTGCCCTGGTACCCTTTGCCAACGTGGTTTTGCTCCAGGTTAGCGACAGCAGTTTGGTTAAAGGCACTTCGGCTGATGAAAATGGCTATTTCTCAATCCCCGGCATCAGACCGGAACTTTACCTGATTCAGGCTCGATATTTCGGATATCGGTCTTCCCCGCTACCACTAGACATAAGGAAAGACGTAAGGATAGGCGCACTCTTTATGGAAGAGGACAGTGAATGGTTAGACGAGGTGATAGTGACCGCCAAACAACCCACCATCGAACGCAAGGCAGACCGCATGGTATTCCAGGTAGAGAACACGGTGGTGGCCCAGGGAACCACCTGGGATATTGTGCGGAACACCCCTGGTGTGATCAATGTTCAGGGAAGGCTTGAGATCCGGGGCCAGGGGGCTACCATTTACCTCAACAACAGGAAGGTACAGCTTTCGCAGGCCGAGATACAGGACCTTCTGGAAGGATTAACCGGCACCGCTATTTCCTCGGTTGAGGTAATCCCAAACCCACCTGCAAGCTATGAAGCCGAGGGTGGGCCGGTATTGAACATTATCACCAACAGGAATATAGTACCCGGTTACAAAGGCAGCCTGCAGGGCACCTATACCCAGGCAGTTTTTCCCAAGTACAGTTTGGGTAGCAGCCACTATTTTAAATCCGGGAAGCTGAATGTTTTTGCCAATTACGTTATCAGCCCCAGAAAGGAGTTCAAAAGGGACGACAGCCAGATCAATTTTATCAATCAGCAAGACGATATCTTCGCCCGGTGGGATACAGACCTGGCGAAAACTACCCGTTCGCAGGCACAGCAAGCCAGTTTTATAACAGATTACGAAATAGATGCAAGAAATAGTTTAAACTTTACTACTAACCTTTCCTTTTCTCCCAACAGAACCTTCGAAAACAAGGTTTATTCCGAGATGCGAAACGGCCAGAATATGCTGGATTCCACTCTGAATACCCTTAGTGATATTGAGAACGACAATACCAATCTGGCATTCGACCTGAGCTATGAACACCGACTGAAGCAGGAAGGGGCCATTCTGAAGGCCAACGCCCATTTCACCCGGTTTAATGAAGAACAACAACAGGCAGGTTCCAGTGATTATTTCGATCCTTCCGGGGTGTTTCTCAGGAACTTCGAATTTTCCACTGATGCCAGGCAGGACATTGATATCTATACCGGCCAGCTGGATTATTATTCCCCGATAAAAAACGGCAGTTTTGAAAGCGGCGGTAAAGCGTCTTTTATACAAACCGTAAGCAGGATAGATTATTTTGATATAAATGGCAGTACGCCCCCTTTTGATATTGCGTTATCAGACAACTTCCGCTATGACGAAACCGTCTGGGCCGGCTATCTCAGCTTGTTGAAAAATTGGGGCAAATATAGCTTGAAGCTTGGGTTGCGGGGGGAACAAACCCATGTTGAAGGCGAGTCTGTTTCTCTGGGAACAACCAATACCCAGGATTATTTTGAGCTTTTCCCAACTTTCTATCTACTGCGCAACCTTGGGGAGGAACACAGCCTGGCACTTGACTACAGCCGTAAATTACGCCGGCCCAATTACAGCGACCTCAATCCCTTCCGGTACTTCCTGAATGAAAATGACTATAACGAGGGAAACCCCGGCCTGAGACCTCATTTCAGCCATAATTTCAACCTGAATTACACGATTAAGGATACATATTTTTTTGACGTTTATTACCGGGACAATGGCAACTACATCAGCACCCTCAGTTTTCAGGACAACAACAACCAGACCTTAAGGCAGGTAAGGCAGAATGTGCTGGAAAGTATCTCATACGGCCTGGATTTTACCGTAGGCAAATCACTTGCCTCCTTCTGGTACCTTTATACATACAGCTCACTCTTTTACGAGGAGGAGACCTTCCTGGCCCTGGAAAGCGGACAGGTATCGGCCATGAACGAGGTTAGCGGATTTTATGGCTTTATGGGGAATTATCTTACCCTCAGCAAAGACGGCAGCCTCACCGGAGAACTGGCACTTACTTATCTTTCGGGCTTTCTGGACGGCTCCTATACACTTTCGGAGACCATTAACCTGAATTTAGGACTGCGCAAATCATTCTGGAAAAACAGGGCCTTACTTTCCCTCGCGGCAGAAGACCTGCTTGGCAAGGCCAATGCGCGCTATACATCCCGCTACCTCAACCAGGATAACAGCTTTCTGCCTAAACCGGAAACCCGCTTTTTCAGGCTGGGACTTACCATTAATTTCGGGAATTATGGGCTCTCCGACAATCAGCGCAATCTGACCAAGAGCGAGAGGGAACGACTTGTAAATGAGTAAATTGTAGTTTCCGGCTAATTCTTTATTTTTGCAGTCCAAAAGAATTGAAGTGTCCAGGATCGGAGATATCATATTACCGGAATTCCCCTTGTTGCTTGCCCCGATGGAAGACGTGAGCGACCCTCCTTTCCGTGCGCTCTGCAAGGAACAGGGGGCCGATGTGGTCTATACCGAATTCATTTCTTCCGAAGGCCTTATCCGGGATGCCGCAAAAAGTGTCATGAAACTGGATATCTATGAAAAGGAACGGCCGGTGGGGATACAGATCTTTGGCGCAAATCTCGATTCCATGCTGCAGGCCGTCGAAATTGTTGAACAATCCAACCCGGATATTATAGATATTAACTTTGGTTGCCCTGTAAAAAAGGTGGTTTGTAAAGGCGCAGGGGCGGGCATCCTTAAAGATATCCCCCTTATGGTTTCCCTAACGGAAGCCATGGTGAAACACACGAAACTGCCGGTAACGGTAAAAACACGGCTGGGTTGGGATCAGGATTCCATTAAAATAGTTGAAGTTGCAGAACGCCTGCAGGATGTTGGTTGCCAGGCAATTTCCATACACGGACGTACCCGGGTACAGATGTACAAAGGGGAGGCAGACTGGCGACCCATATCCGAAGTAAAGAATAACCCCCGCATGCATATCCCGGTTTTTGGCAATGGAGACGTAGACAGCCCTGAGGCAGCGGCAGCGATGAGAAACGTATACGGTCTGGACGGGGCTATGATTGGGCGGGCCAGCATTGGTTATCCATGGTTTTTCAGGGAGGTGAAGCATTACCTTCAAAGCGGGGAGCTACTTCCCCCGCCCGGCATGGAAGAACGCGTTGAAGCCGCGCGCAGGCACCTGCAGATGGCAATCCACTGGAAGGGGCCTACCCTGGGGGTTTTTGAAACCAGGAGGCATTACACCAATTATTTCAAGGGGATCCCCAACTTTAAGGAGTTACGGCTGAAAATGGTCAGCAGTGATGAGGCTTCCGATGTTTTTGAGGCTTTTGATGAGGCCCTGCAGCGCTTTGGGGACTATGAATTCGCCCTCCACTGAGAGACTGCTCAGGATGAGAGGAGTTTGGCGTTTATCCTGCTGCTGGCGATTTTGGAGGCAAGGAGCCCAAGGATAATAATCGTTCCCAGTACAATCAGGATATTTACAGGCTGGTATTCTACCGGATATGCCAGGGAAGGCGTGATCTTCAGCCACCCGAAAAATTGCTGGGAGGCAACTAGCAGCGACCCCAGCAAGACGCCTGCAAGGCCACCGGAACTGGTAACTATTACCCCCTGTATAAAATAGATGAGCCTGAGTTCTTTCAGGGTGGTCCCCAGGCTGTAAAGGGTTTTGGAATTCTGCAGTTTGTCCAGGATCATCATAATAATTGCTCCCACCACATTAAAAAGCGCAATGATAAGAACCAGAGTAAAGATGAGATAGGTAGCCAGGTTCTCTGTATTGAGCATGCGGTAAAGGGTACTGTTCAGCTCCTGTCTGTTTTTAAGCAGTACTTTATTACCCAGGGTTTCTGAAATTTTAGCGCGTATGATTTCTATATCGGCGTCCGCTTCTGTCCGGATATTGAGGCCGGAAACCTGCTGTGGTGTCTTATCCAGCAAAGCTTGTACCAGGGGCAGGCCGGCAAAAATGTATTTCTTATCGAGGTTCTCTTCAATGGCATATATCCCGCTTAGTATGAGCGACAGCTCGGTATAAGGCCTGGTCTGCTGGGAGATGGTACCTTTCCCCGGCCTGGGGGCAAGTACAACAAGGGGGTTGCTGTAATTGTTAACAGTGAGGCCAAGGAGGTTCGCAACTCCAATCCCTGCCACCGAAAATTGGCCCGAAACGTTCCACTCTCCCAGGTAAATGGTACTGTCTACCCCTGTGCTTTTGTGGTAAAGGCTGTCGACCCCTTTAATGTAGGCAATATGGCTTTTCTGGCGGTGGGTGAGGTAAACACGTTCCTCCAGTTCGCGCGATATAGTGCTTACCCCCTCTATCCGGAGGATATTAGTCGTTTCTTCTTCACTGAGGGTATAGAATTTACCAAGGGAGGGAACCGCCTTGAGATCTGGATCGAAGGTATTGCTGAAGGAAAGGCTGAAAGTCTTCAGGCCCGCAAAACCGGAGAGCACGATAAAAAGTGCGGCGGATCCGATAACAATGACAAGGAAGGTAATAAAATTGATAATGTTAACGGCGGTCTGGCTGCTTTTAGACCGTACATAACGCCTTGCGATGTAGAAGGGGAAATTCAAGGCCTAGGCTTTTTTTCTTCGCTGCAGCAGGTTCGGATTTTCTATAGGGTCTTCCCCTTTTTTCAGGGATTTTTCAATATTTTCTATATAATCCAGGGAATCGTCGAGGTAAAATACAAGCTCGGGCATCCGCCTTAATTGGTTACGGGTAAGCCTTGCAAGTTCGTACCTGATAGTGGGTTGCATTGACCTAATGTCTTTCAGCACTTCCTGCGCCCTGTCTGTAGGGAAAACACTTACATAGACTTTGGCTATGGAAAGGTCTGTAGTTACCGATACCTTGGAAACAGAGATCAGCGTGCCTTTGACACCGCTCTCGGTTGCCGACCTTTGGAGGAGCTCGGCGAGGTCCTTCTGAAGCACGCCTGCAATTTTTTTCTGACGTTGGGTTTCCATGCAACAAAAATACACACAATATTGCGTAAATTCGTGCTGTAAAGCCAGATAGTGCGTAAAATTGAACATATAGGTATCGCGGTTAAGGATCTGGAAGTGGCCAATGCCCTTTTTGAAAAATTACTGGGGACGCCCAGCTATAAGGAGGAGGAAGTGCCATCGGAAGGAGTGCGCACCTCTTTTTTCAGGGCAGGGCCCAATAAGGTGGAGTTGCTGCAGGCAACCACAGCGGACAGCCCTTTAGTAGGGTTTATTGATAAAAGGGGAGAGGGGATGCACCACATCGCCTTTGAAGTGGGGGATATAAAGGCGGAGGTAAAAAGGCTGAAGGCAGAAGGTTTCCATGTTTTGAACGAGGTGCCAAGTAGAGGCGCCGATAATAAATTGGTAGTGTTTGTTCATCCCAAAAGTTGCAACGGGGTATTGATTGAATTATGCCAGGAGGATCCCTCCCCAACCCTCCCGGAAGGGGAGGGAGCAACCCCAGGGCCGTAATATGCGGCGACTTTGGGCAGGACGCGGAAAGTGGTTGCGGGGTTTGGAAAATAGTAGTAATATTGCAGCCCTGAAGTAGCCTGCGGCACTTCAGGGTTAGAGTATAGTATTATCGTAAATATTAGCAGATATTGGTCCTACCCGCCCCCGCCAGAACGATCTGTCGGGCTGGCGTACCGGACGGCACGTTCGGGCGGGTAGCTCAGTTGGAGAGCATAGATTTATTGTAAATTACCAGCAGATATTGGTCCTATAGCTCAGTTGGTTAGAGCACCTGACTCATAATCAGGTGGTCCCTGGTTCGAGCCCAGGTGGGACCACTAGTAAATTCAAGGCTTCGCGGCGGTGTAGTTGCGGAGCCTTTCTATTTGCAATTATTTGGCAAATACCTTTGCACTTATTCAATCTTAACCATAGCGTAAATATCTCTCCTGCCGATGGGACTAAATTTAATGAAATTCCCCTCAGGCATTCTGTACAATTTATATCTTAGAGTGTAATTAAAACAGGTAAAGATGCAGGTAGCTGTTTTGCTTTTTGAGGAATTTGAAACTTTGGATGTTTTTGGACCGGTGGAAATTCTGGGTCGTCTTAAAAACGCTTATCAGATTAAATTCTATTCATTGTTTGGGGGTGATATATCCAATAGCCACGGAGTTACCATTTACACCAAAAAATTGGATGAAATTAAAAATGGAGTTGACATTTTCCTGATCCCCGGGGGGTACGGTACCCGGAAAGAAGTCACCAATGCCCCACTGATAAAGCTCATCCGGGAAATATCCGAAGCCAGCCGATATGTACTCACAGTATGTACCGGGACGGCCTTGCTGGCCAGGACCGCATTGCTTGATGGAAAGAATGCGACCACCAATAAAATTGCCTTTGACTGGGTGGTGACTAATGGCAAAAACGTGAATTGGATACGGAAGGCAAGGTGGATTGTGGACGGAAAATATTATACATCTTCGGGAGTGAGTGCCGGAATGGATATGACCCTGGATTTCTTAAAGGACAGGCACGGAATTACACTTGCCAGGCAGGTTGCTGAACAAATCGAATACGAGTGGACGGAAGATGGTACCCATGACCATTTTTATGAGGAAAGAAGTGCCGCTAAAACCTAGACCCCCTTCCAATACCGGTTTTGTGATCGCCCTGTACAGGGATAAACAACAAACAATTTAAATAGTTGCTACATGATTGATTTTTATATTGGGTTGACCACCACCCTTGTTATCATCGTCCTGGTGGAGGCGTTTAGGTTTTTGGAAAAACGGCTTGTTGGCGCCCTCACCCTGGTCAGCATTGCATTTATTTATATCGGGTTTGCCTGGGGGGAGGCTCTTTCTCTTACCTATGCCATTGTTGGCACTGCGCTTTTTTTTGCGCTGTCTTATTTTGGTTATAAGTGGAATTTTATACTCATTATATTAGGTCTGCTTCTACACGGGGTTTGGGACATGCTGTTTCCCTATATAAGTTCCGTTGCCCCCGAAGGCTATAACATTTTTTGTTTGACCATTGACGTCCTTCTCGCGTTCTATTTTTATATAAGGGTTAAACCATTAAAACCAATCAGAGATCAAAATGTTCTTACGCCAGATTGAACTAACCTTGGAAGGGACAATTAGCGTAAACCAAAAGATATAAGGCCAGATGGGTAAACTAAAGGCGGGCAGCCAAAAAATGTGCAACAGCTTCGGAAGTAGTTCCGCAAATACCCCTGTTTGTCTGAAGACTGGGAAGTATAACTTTTAACTCATCGAAGACTGGAAAGGGAGATTATTTCTATGGTTTTATAGCCTGGTAGAAATAAATAAGCCACTCGTCAAAGAGTGGCTTTGAATTTTAAAATATAGCGGGGTTAAATACAATCCGTACAGGTGCATGTACTGCCGCAATTACAAGCCATACATGTACAATTTGGGTTACCACATTTTTGTTTGCCCTGATGAGCGCCGCTGCTAAGTTTAAATTCGGATTTCATAATTTTTGATTTAAGTAATTTTAAATTTTACAGGACAAAAGTAGCATCAGGCCGGGAGGTTGATATTGCATCACTTTGGGTATTACTTACAGAATTTTGGGTTTATACGTGGTCAAGCAATCTGCGCCTGTTTGAGCCAACTTGTTTAAAATGCGTAGGGGTGAGACCGGTAGTTTTCTTAAACTGGTTGGAAAGATGCGAAATGCTGCTATAATCCATTTCAAAAGCTATTTCTGACAAAGTCATTTCCTTATAGACCAGCAGTTCTTTGACTTTTTCAATCCGCTGTTCAATAAAATAATTTTCAATGGTACGACCTTCTACCGAAGAGAATAGACTACTTAGGTAGGTATATTCGTGGTGTAGGTGAGCCGACAGATAAACGGAGAGTTTAAGTTTTTGTTCTTTGGTATCTACTTCATTCCTGGCTTTCTTCAGCACCAATTGTTTAATTTTTTCTATAATCCCACGCGTCCGGTTATCGATCAATTCAAGCCCTATTCCATTAAGGCTATCGCTTAACAGATCAATTTGATCCTGGCTAATTTTTTCAGATAAATGGATTTCACCTATTATAATCTGCTGCGATGGGATGGCCAGATGCTTTAAAATATCTTCCGTCGCCAGGATACAACGCCGACAAACCATATTTTTTACAAACAAAATTTCCGGAGTCATAAAAAATAAAATTGTTTCAGATGCTTTAAGGGATAGTGCCTAGGACACCTCAGGCCCCGGGCAGCTGATCATTTACATAGATATCGAGGCAGGCAGCTGAACAAAAGAAAACGCCTTCTATGGTTGGATGCTTTATGGCCTGGGTGGTATCCAGAATCAACATCCTACATACACTATCAATATAAACGGCTTTATTAGTATCACCTTGTAATTCAAACATTTCCATAGACCCGCTTATGTTTTTAAAATTATACTGCCCCTTAGGGTGTAGCTTAATGTGTGACGTATCGGTAAGCGAATCCTTGAACACCCGGGAACACCAAAAAGTACCCGGGCTTGCTTTGGCCGCAATTCTGGAGGTTAGGTTTATAGTAGTACCATAATAACTGTTACCCCTTTTCAAGACTTTTCCACAATGAAGGCCGCCATGAACCTGGAGAAAATTATGTTCGCTGGAAGTTGAATCCATAATCCTGACTGCTGTAGCAAGCAAGGAATCCGGGTTAGAAGAAACAATCATCACTTCATCTCCCCTGCGTTCCTGCAGATGGCTATCACCCACAAGACAGGCTTCCACGATTGCAATATACCTGTCAATCAGGTCTGCTGCCGAAATCGCACCATGCGTTTCTGTAAGAGCGGTATAACCGGATAAATCCGACATTAGGATTGAGATATTTTCTTCCATCGTCCCAGATTCCTATTATAAATAAAATTACAAATAATTACTGCCTGTATGACAGCTAATAACGATCAAATTTTAAGTGACCAGTTTTTCACAATAACGAAAAGCAATCAACAGAATTCCCTGGCATAATTTTCAAATGGCAATGTTAGCCACCCTCGATCAGAACGGCACATTTGTCCAATTATTCAGTCAGGATCACCGCTTAATTCCATGTGCCTGCTAATGCTCTATTTCAGAAGCGAAGTATCGCAACTAAAGAATCCCCTAAAACGAAGCCAATGTTTGTACAGATTTCTTATTTTTGGTAGCTATGACTAATTTCTCAGTCCTTAAAAAAGCATCATACCTATGCCAAAGATCCTATTATTCCTGGGGCTGACAGCCCTTTTGTTCTCCTGTAAAACCGAGCCCAAAAAGGATGCGCTTCCAGAATCTTCGGAGGAGGAGGCAGAAACACAAAGTGAATGGATCTACATCTTCGACGGTAGCAGCACCGAAGGGTGGCGTGCCTATGACGGGGAGGAGTTGCCCCCGGGCTGGACTATAAGCGACAGCACACTCACCTTTGATACGGAATTGGGCCTGGAACAAAACTACACCGGTGGAAAAGACATTATCTACGGGGCTGAGGAGTTCGACAATTTTGAGCTCTCCCTTGAGTGGAAACTGCCCGAAGGGGGGAACAGCGGGATTTTTTACCACGTGCAGGAAGGATACGATGCCCCTCCCGTGGTTGCTCCGGAATACCAGCTGATAGATGATGCCAATTACGCCCGCATCCACGACCTTACCGAATACAACCTCAGCCTGGGCTACACCGAGAAACCGGAAGAGCTGAAACCCCTGCAACAAACCGGGGCAGATTATGCCATGTATCCGCCCGATCCGGATAAGATCCTGCATCCGGTAGGAGAGTGGAACAGCAGCCGCATTGTTTTTACCCCGGAAAAGGCGGAATACTGGCTCAACGGGAAGATAGTCCTGTCTTTTGTACCCTGGTCCGAGGATTGGAACGCCCGCAAAAATTCGGACAAATGGAAAACAAGTCCCGATTACGGCAAGTATAAAAGCGGGTATATTGGCCTTCAGGACCACTCAAGCCCCATTTGGTTTAAGAATATCAAGATCAGAAAACTATAATCTTCCAACTATGAACAAAAGGGAATTTATCAAGAAGAGTGGCCTGGGGACCCTCAGCATATTGCTGGCTCCCTCTTTTTTAAAACACGGTTCAACAGTACAGTCGCGGTTGCGCACCGCCCATATAGGGGTGGGGATTATGGGGATTGAAGACCTAAAGGCCATGTCTTCACATGAATTGGTAGATGTGGTAGCCCTGTGCGATGTTGATGCCAACAACCTTAAGGCTGCCCAGAAATTGCATCCGGGAGCGCGTTTGTTTTCGGACTACCGCGAGATGCTGAATACCATGCAGGATGAAATAGACGCCGTAGTGGTGTCGACCCCCGACCACACCCATGCTCCCGCTTCGCTGATGGCGATGAGTATGGATAAACCGGTATACTGCCAGAAGCCGCTCACCCACCATGTGAGCGAAGCCAGGGAAATGAATAAACTGGCAGCAGAGAAGAACCTTGTTACTCAGATGGGCATACAGGTGCACTCTTTTTACGACTATAAACTGGCTACCCTGCTTATCCAATCCGGTATTATTGGCAAAGTCCATACGGTACGGGCCTGGTCGCCCAAGAACTGGGGCTACGACGGTCCGGAACCTGAAGGCAGCGATCCCGTACCTGAGCATTTGGATTGGAACCTCTGGTTGGGGACGGCTGCGGAGCGCCCTTTTAAGGAAGGGGTTTACCATCCTGGAAACTGGCGGAAACTGCTCGATTACGGCTGCGGCACTTTGGGCGATATGGGGGTGCATATCTTCGATACACCTTACAACGCGCTGCAACTTGAGGTGCCCATAACCATAAAAAATGACTGCCGCCCTCCAAACGGCTTTGGCTTTCCGGAGAAGAATACTGTCACCTACGAATTCCCGGAGACTCCTTATACGGCAGAAACCCTCCGATGGGTATGGTACGACGGGCCCGGGTCCCCGCCTGCACACGAGGATCTGAAGCTGCCAGGGGATGAACCTCTGCACGATCAGGGCGCCATGTTTATGGGCGAAAAGGGGCGGCTTTACCTCCCTCACTTCCAGAAACTGCCACAATTGATCGTTGACGGGGAGTACCGGGAAATGGATATTGAATCGTTTAACCTGGGCGCCCCGGTTCGCGATTACGATAGCGAAGGGAAAAAGCACTACCACCAGTTTGTAGATGCCTGCCTTGGCAAGGGGGAATGCTCCGCCCCGTTTTCCTATGCCGCCCGTTTAACGGAAACAATTTTGCTGGGTGTAATCGCCGGACGATTCCCCGGGCAAACCCTTCACTGGGACTCGGATAAGGCAGCGTTTTCAGAAGCGGAAGCCAACCAATATCTTGCGGGAGATTATCGGGAGTTTTAGGAGATCCGGGATCCTGACCGAACGGATGGTTCCGTACCTTGGGGGGAAGATGGCTTCTCCGCTTTCGCTGCAAGGGACGGCGGTGGGGTAGGTATGCTACCTGCATCTGTTGTAGCCATTAGAACCTGAAGGTATAGGCCAGCTTGATATTGAGCTTATGTTCCATGGAGATTATTCGCTCATCAAATTTCTGCCAGTTGTGATTGTAAACCACAAATAAGGTATTTCCCGGCTTGATCACCCAGGTGAAACGATTATTGGCGCCAAGGAACCTGGTAACATTATCATATTGCAGGTTGAGATTTACAGACACCCAGGGGGAAAAATCGTATCCGGTGATCATCCTGATTAAATGCGTGTCAAAATCACCCTCCACCAGCTTTACGTTGCTGAAATCGTACGATGCTGCCATGTTCAGGCCTACTGTGGGGCGAATGAAAATATCTGCCGTAAAATTTTCCTGTGTACCGGTCCAAAACCCGATTTTCCGATAGGAAAATGAACCTCCTAGCCTCCTGAAACCAGCCGTTTCCAAATTAATAGAATATCCAATATTCTTATAATCACCAACAGGAACCACAAACCTTCCGTCCCGGAGAATATCAAAGTCATCGTCCAGATACTCGTAATTGTGTAAGAGCCCAAACTGCATAACATCGCCGGTTTCAAACCGGATTCCCAATAAGGTTAAGTCATGGTTAACCGTTACAGGCTTCCAATTCATTTGCATCAGATACTCAAAATCATAACTCCAGCTTAGTTCCCTGATCAGTTTGCTACTGCCGATGAGCGGCGCAAATGATACAGTAGGTTGCAATCTTCTGAATCCTACTCTGGGGGCAAATCCTACTGCCGGATCGTAATTTATTCCAAATTCCCGGTAAGATACATGCGCATTCCAGGGTTCATTGGGAAAATTAATTCTCCCTCCCCTGACGGACCTGTCCATGATATTGGTGGTATCACCAAAATGCGTCTTCGTATGCCCCACAACGAAGGCTTCAAATTGCAAATTCTTGTTGCCCAGAAATTTCGATGTGTTTAACCCCAAATCCATTCCGAGGGTTTGTCTTACGGGCAGACTGTCTCCATCAGTACTCCTTCTTGTATAGATCAGCCCAACGGTGCTTTCGCTGGAAATGTTTTGACGCACACGGCCGATCGTAAAATTTTCACCAGGTCTTTCATCGTCAGCCTTTGTTCGCACATGCAGGAATCCTGCATTGGTTTCGCCTATTCTGCCTATTAATCTGGCACCATGGCTTATAGGTATCGGTTGTCCCTCCTGCAAGCCTATCCGCCTGCTGAAGTAGGGTTGTGGGTTACTACTGGGCGCAAAAAGGAATATATTGGCTCCTTCAAGAAAGAAGGCCCTTCGTTCCGGAAATAAAAGCGGGAAGCGGGTGAGGTTGATCTGCCTGTTGTCAACTTCCGTTTCTGCAAAATCAGTATTGACCGTCATTCCGGCTTTCAGGTTAGGGGTGATGTTGTAATTGATCTCTCCTCCTATATTATAATCGAATTCTGTATTCTTTGCTTCTGTAGGGCTGTTTCTTCTGGTAGTTTCCGAAAGCAAAGCATAGGGAATGGCCTCCAGCCC
>CAYSVQ010000133.1:0-5147 GCA_964434565.1 uncultured Flavobacteriaceae bacterium
GGTAGCCATAATCGTCTGTTAACTGCTCCCCGGGATGTATATCACGGATGGCAATTTCGAAGTCATAGGCAGTTGTAAGGCAGTTAGACCTGAAACTATGGTTTACAAAGCGCCCGTGGTCCCAGCAAAGTACATAATAGCCTTTGTTGTTCCGATACGTATAGGTATCGAGGATCTCTTTGTAAAGGGCGTCCATTTTCTGGTATTGGGAGGGGGTAAATTCCCGGTCGAGCGGATCAAGAACCCAGGTAATTGTACCGGCCGGGATCAGTTGGGTGGCCACAACCCCATGGCCTATTTCATCTGAAATATATTGTAATTCGGTATGTGGGTGGATCATAGATATTAACAAACTTGTGATGTGAATATACGATCTTCTTTAAAAGATTGTTATATCCGTATTAATTTATTTATCAGCATTTTTACGTATTACCTCGTAGAGGTCTGTGCGCCTGTCCCGGAGGTTACGAACACTGCCATACTGGTTGAGTTCCCGCAGCAGATCTAAATCTACATCGGCAATCAGGGTCATCTCCGTGTTCGGGGTTGCCTCGGCCTTAACTCCGTTGGTGGGAAAAGCAAAATCGCATGGGGTAAATACCATCGACTGCGCAAACTGAATATCCATGTTATGAACATTCGGCAGGTTGCCAACGCTCCCGGCAATGGCTACATAGCATTCATTTTCTATGGCGCGGGCCTGGGCGCAGTGCCTTACGCGCGAGTATCCATTTTGCGTATCGGTAAGAAAGGGCACGAAAAGGATGTCCATTCCGTCTTCGGCCAGCAGGCGGCAGAGCTCCGGAAATTCCGCGTCATAACAGATCAGGATACCGATTTTTCCGCAGTCGGTATCAAAAACTTTTATTTCATCACCTCCCTGCATGCCCCAAACTTTGGCTTCATCAGGGGTTACATGTATCTTCACAAAGCGTTCTATGCCCCCGTCCCGCTTACAAAGATATCCTACGTTATAAAGGCTTTCCCCCTTTAATTCGGGCATACTGCCGGTGATAATATTAATATTGTAGGCTATGGCGATATCTGAAAATTTCTGAACAATGGTGTCTGTATATTTTGCCAGTTCCCTGATAGCCTGTGGTTCAGACAAATGATTGTTTTCGGCCATCAGAGGGGCGTTGAAGAACTCCGGAAAAAGTGCAAAATCCGAACGGTAACCGGCTACTGCGTCTACAAAATACTCGGCCTGTTGCAACAGGTCGTCCAGGTCCTTGTACGGCCGCATCTGCCACTGAATCAATCCTATACGGATCACCTTTTTCTTCGAACTTACTCTTTTTGAAGGCTTTTCATAATAGATGTTATCCCATTCCAGCAAAACCGCGAAGTCATTCGAATCGCTGTCGCCTTCCAAATAATTCTGAAGGATGCGCGAAGGGTGGAAATCATTGGATATCTGGAAGTTCAAAACCGGATCGTGTATTTCCTTGCGCTTAACCTTTTCAATGTACTCCTTAGGGCTGAGCTTGTCTTTGTATTTATGGTAGTTGGGCAGCCGGCCACCAAACGCGATCCCCCTGAGGTTGCATTTTTCACAGAGCTCCTTGCGGTAGTCGTACAGGCGCCTGCCCAATCGAAGGCCGCGAAATTCGGGTTTTATAAAAACATCTATGCCATACAGCACATCCCCTTCATCCGAATGGGATTCAAAGGAATAATCCCTGGTGATCTCCTTATAGGTATGCTGGTCTGAAAGGCCTTCGTAATCCACGATGATCGAAAGCGCACAGCCGGCTATCTTTTCATTTATTTTTATGACGACCTGCCCTTCTGGAAATTTTTTAATCAGGGACCCTATGTGTTCTTCCTCCCAATATTCATCGGGCATGGTGTCATAAGCCTGTATCATTGCCGACTTAAGCTCCTGGTAATCTTTCAGGTTCAGGTAAGCCAGTTCAATATTTTCAATTTCTTCAATCTTCATGCCGCTGCCGTGGTTTTAAATCAGCAGATCCGGGATGCTGCTGCCTGTAAAGATAGGGAGATTTAACGATGATCCTATGAACCAAGCTGTTGGGTTGGTGTATAAGACAAAGGAAGCCTGCAGTTTCGTGTTACCTGTGCGCGCTATCCCCGGGCATTTGGGACAAAGTCTTCCAGGACAGCCGCCCGTAAAAGCGATAGTGGCAGGATCCCCTGTGCAAGAATAAAGTCGTGAAATGCTTTTTTATCAAACTGCGCCCCGAGCAACAATTCGGTTTCGGCCCGAAGCTCCATCAAACGCAGGTAACCGTTGAAGTAGGAGGTAGCCTGGCCCGGCGCACGATAGCGGTAGCGCTCCAGTTCGCCCCTTGTTAAGCCTTCGGAGGCCACATTTTGTTCCAGCAGCCAGTACTTTGCTTCTTCGGTGCTGATGGTGCCAAGATTCAAGCCCGGATCGAGAAAAGCCCTGCTCGCCCGGAAAGCGCGGCTCCATAACCCCATTAATTGACCTTCCAGCGGCATGAATGGGAGGACCTGTTCTTCCATATATAATGCCCAGCCTTCCGAATTTACGCTATTCCTTGCAAAAATAGCCCTGGCCTGGGATACCCCGTTTTCAATAATGGAGGAATATTGCAATTCATGGCCCGGGCGGCCTTCATGGGCAGCCAGCATCCAGGAGGCGGCCTCATGGGTAAAATCGTCGATCTTAAGGCTGGTACCTTCGGCTCCGCCCGATAAAGAAAGCGGCAGTACAAATTCGCCTATCTCCCCGGTGTTCCCGATAAGCCGGGGGGCACGGAAAAAAGGCGCGGGGGCGGCGGCACTTTCTGCCGGGGTAGCAAGCCGGATCTTCATTTCGCGTTCCGGCAGGCTTACGATCCCTTCCCTTTCTATTATACCTTCAATTTCCGCCTGGTGCGCCCGGTAAAGCGGAAGGATAGCGGCACTGTCTATTTGTTCTTCCTTCAGCCGCCTTACCATATCTTTGTAGCCTTTGACATCCCATGCGCGGGCTTTGGCAATTTCCCGCGACAACACTTCCATATGCGCCTGTAATTCTTTAAAAGCCACCTTCGCCCTTCGCTGTAATTCATCCACAGGCATATCGCCCCCATATCCCTTCAGGCGGAAAGCGTAAACTTCAGCCGGCAGCCTGAAATCTTCCCTCGCAAGGGGCAATATGTCATTGCGAACATAGGTATTATAGGCTTCTACCTGTTCTTTCAGCTTAAGGTAGTCTTTTTTATACCCTTTTAATCCGAAGGTTTCAAACAAGGAACCGATCTCCGTTACATATTTATCACTTGCATTCAGGTTGCGTTCCACTTCCTCCCGGAAAGGGGCGATCCGGCTGCTGTCTGGCCATTCTCCCCGCATTTCCTGCATAACCAGGTCGGTTACAGGGGTGTAGCCCGACACGTTGCCTGCGTATTTCTTCAGCCGTACCAGGGCGGCCTGCCGGCGCCCGGCAGGGATCCGGTCTTCCAGAAGTGCCCGAATCCCTTCATACAGGATGGCAGATACATCATAATAAGGCAGGAAATATGCTTCTTCCAGGCGCATCTCTTCCAGGTTGTCCTTTATTTCCATCAGCAAGATCTGCAGGTCCTGTTTTACAGGTCCGTTTTCGGCCACCTTCAATTTAGCTTTAAGGGCTGCCCGGGCGTTCAAAAGATCGGCCTTATAGCGGTCTGGGTATCCGGGGCTGAG
The DNA here is from genome assembly GCA_964434565.1 of uncultured Flavobacteriaceae bacterium. Lineage (GTDB taxonomy): Bacteria > Bacteroidota > Bacteroidia > Flavobacteriales > Flavobacteriaceae > Zeaxanthinibacter. The sequence goes on from CAYSVQ010000133.1 coordinate 3,658, forward strand.
GTCGCGGATAGCCTCATCAAAGCCTTCAACGCCCAACCTGCCGGCATTTTCCGGGAAAAACCGGGCCATTACCTCAAGCAGTACCTGGCTGTTTTTATTGCTTTCTGCCACCCAGACCTGATTTTCCTGGGCCGGTAGGGGAATCATCCAGGCCAGGGCTACGGAAAGAAAAAGTGTTTTCAGAAAAGTTGTATGAGCATTAAGAGCTATGTATTTCATCAGGTTACAATTAATTACAGCGGCAAGATAAAATTTTAGGTGGGCAGGAAGCCTATTTACCGTCGGAATTTTTCGAAAAACGCCCCGGTAAGGATACGGGCGGGAAACGTAGCCGGGGACAATAAACGGAAGCCGGGAGTTTACTATTCAATATATGGTCTGAAAGAACAAATTATTGGTATTTTAACGCAACAAACACAAGGCACCTGATTGATTATTGAAAAAGCCGGATTCAAATAGCCAAAAATCAAAAAGCAGGGAAGATTGCACATCGAACCCCTTCATATTTTAGGTAAAATTACAGCAGTATTTATATGGTAATATGATAAACCATCATTCGTAAAAATCATGAAAAAACTAACCCACGAAATTCATAGAACGCTTTGGATATTAATTCTTACTTGTTTGTATGTCACTACCTGTTATACTCAGGATGTCACAACAAGTGCCCGTGATGCGCTTCCCTACAGCACGCCTGAGGCAGAGGGCGTATCTTCGGACGGGATTTTAAAGTTCCTCGATGCAGTTGATGAAGGTAAGAATGAGCTTCACAGTTTTGTTATTTTACGTCATGGGAAAATCATTTCTGAGGGATGGTGGAGCCCCTATGCAAAAGATTTAAAGCATATTATGTATTCAGTGAGTAAGAGCTTTACATCTACAGCTGTGGGCCTTGCCATCGCTGAAAACAGATTAATGCTTACAGATAAAATTGCGTCTTTTTTTCCGCAATCCCTTCCTGATACCATGAGCATGTATATGAAGGATATGACCGTGCAGGATCTTCTCAAAATGTCTGCAGGCATGAATACAGATCCGCTGTTTAATGTCAGGGAGTCCACAGACTGGCCCAAAGCTTTTTTATCTTCCACCGTTGAAAATAAGCCGGGCACCGTTTTTAAGTATAACAACATGGCAACATTCATGTTGTCTGCAATTGTTCAGAAAGCTACAGGAGAGAAACTCGTTGATTATTTGAATGCCCGGCTATTTACGCCATTGGGCATCAAAAATTTTAGTTGGGATGAAACCCCTGAAGGTTACACATTTGGCGCCATTGGATTAAAGCTTCAGTCGGATGACATGGCCAAATTTGGCCAATTGTTATTACAAAAAGGAAAATGGAACGGCAAACAAATTGTTCCTGAATCCTGGGTGGAGGAAGCTACTTCCTTCCAGATCATGAGCCACGACCCATCGAATAAGACACCCAAGGAATTGAATGACTGGGCACAGGGTTATGGATATCAGTTTTGGCGGTGCAGGAATAA
>CAYSVQ010000134.1:0-19333 GCA_964434565.1 uncultured Flavobacteriaceae bacterium
GAACCTTGGGGTATAGCGGTATTCAAACTGTTTCAGGGTAAGGGTCTTTTCCCCGGTATGCAGGTCTGTGGCCCCCTTTTTCCAGTACATATGTTCATATACCTCTTCAACCGGGTCCATATCCGAAAAGGCATCCCGCTCAGACTGGTGTACCAGCAGGTGGAGGGGGGTAGCATAAATTTCAATCATACGATATTGGGCTGACTGGAACCCGCTTGAAGGCAACAGAGCCATGCGGTATTTCAGAAACTGCTCCCTTTCCATACCCCGTACCATGATGCTGAAAGAAGATATAAGGGCTGAATAATAGCTGTTGATCCGGTTTAGTTTTTCCGTAAAAAAATCTACGTTCTGAGACTTGTCATCTACAATTTGTTTCTGTTCGTGGAGGATAAGCTTAAAATAAAGTTCGGTAATCTGGTGGTACATGATAAAAATCTCCTCGTCGGGAAAATGGGTCCTTGGCACCTGAAGGCTCAGCAGGGTATCCAGATGAATATAATCCCAGTAGGTAAGGTAGCGCTGGTAGAGCAAGCCGTCGAGGTACGAACTTAAATCCTGGCCGGAATCCTTGTATTTCTCTTCGAGCCTGGCCAGTTGCAGGTCTATACGCTCCTTGTCTTTCATTTCTTATTTAGTCCATTATGATCTTGAACTGGTTCTTCAGGCCATTGTATCCATCCAGGTCTGCCTTGAGGGAACCAACGGCCAGATCGGCTTTAACCCTGATGGGGATGCGGTTCATATCGTTAGACACCCAGAGAGAGAGGCTTTCCTGCTCCTTGAATACCCGTCCGGACTGCACATAAGGACGGAATTTCAAACACTCTACCTTCCCGAATTTTGTGTTGAGGACTTCTTTGCCCAGGTATTTAAGACGAAATGGGAAAATCCCGTCATCGTCATAAAGCATATTCAGTTCGATTGATTTGCCCACCACCAGTTTCTCCGGGTCGTAATGGTTTCTGAGGTAATAAAAGCCCGAAATCAGGTCCTGGATTTCCTCATTGAGCGTAAAATTAAACTTTTTATTGTTTTTTTTATCCTTCAGGACAGCAACATCATTACGGTAATCAAAATCGATCTCAATATTTTTGGTATAGCCGCCTTCATCTATTTTACGTATAAACCTGTACGGCTTCCCGTCCTTCTTGCCAAAATAGCTTTCATAGGTGTCATCAACCTTAAAAAAAATACTGGCAAAACCGGTGGTTTTGCCCCTGCCTACCACATGATAAACCGGGATGTCTCTTATTGTGTCTGACTTTACGTGCAGGGTGGCGTAGCTGGCATTTAGAAAGCCGTAATGCAAACGGAATTTCAGCCACTCCCCTTCCTGGAAAGCGGGTTGTTTACTGGTATAGGAAGAACCCCCGTTCTGGGCCCACAGGGATAATCCCAGCAGCATCATCAGAGCCACTGTGAGCGTACGCATTCCGAATCTTTTGATTAAAAGTACTAAAACGCCCATCATGCCGTAAGAATTTACCATTAATTAAACAAAATTTATTCCAAAGTATTGTGTTTGCCCACTGAACCGAATAAAGGAGTGCTCCCATGAATGAATAAAAAAAGCCCCGGCGGGCGCCGGGGCTTTTCCTAAATAACCAACCAAACTTTAAATTATGAAAAACCAATACTTAAAGTAATAAGGGAACCACCCCTTATGTGATACAAATGTACTACATGATATAATTTTTGGAAATGCTTTTAACTTACTTTAACTACTCAATTAACATTACTTTAGCAGCATGCTGCCTAATCATGGTGCTGTTAAAGTGTCCCTCGGGCCTCCTGTTCCCTTTCTATCGCTTCAAAAAGCGCCTTGAAATTTCCTTTGCCGAAGGAGCGCGCCCCCTTTCTCTGTATGATCTCGATAAATAATGTTGGCCGGTCCAGAATGGGCTTGGTGAAAATCTGTAACAGATAGCCTTCCTCGTCGCGGTCTATCAGGATCCCCAGTTCCTTTAAAGGTTCCAGGCTCTCATCAATTTCGCCCACTCTTTCCAGCACATCTTCGTAATAAGTGGCCGGAACAGTCAGGAATTCAATTCCCCGGTTCCTTAGGGCAGTAACCGTCTCAATAATATTGTCTGTCGCCAGGGCCATATGTTGTACGCCAGCCCCGTTGTAGAAATCTATGTATTCTTCTATCTGAGATTTTTTACGGCCGTCTGCAGGTTCATTAATGGGGAATTTGATGCGTCCGTTCCCGTTGCTCATTACCTTACTCATCAGGGCGGTGTATTCCGTGGAGATATCCTTGTCGTCAAAAGACACCAGTTGGGCGAAACCCATAACCCTGGCGTAAAAATCGCACCATTTATTCATCTCGTTCCACCCCACGTTACCCACCATGTGATCTATATATTTAAGGCCCAGGGGCGCGGGCTTGAAGAAGGGATTCCAGGGCCTGAAGCCTGGCATAAACACCCCTTTGTAATCGCCTCTTTCCACAAAAATATGTACGGTTTCCCCATAGGTATGAATGCCGGAGAGCACCACCTGCCCGTCATTATCTTTCAGCGTTTGGGGACTGAAATAGCTTTCTGCACCGCGTTTTGTGGTTTCCTCGTAGCTTTTGGCAGCGTCGTCTACCCAAAGTGCAATAACTTTTACCCCATCGCCATGGGTTTCTATGTGCCGGTTGATCTCCCCACCTGGTTTCAGGGGGGAAGTGAGCACCAGCCGGATCCTGTCTTGCTGTAACACGTAGGAGACCTTGTCTTTGAGTCCTGTTTCAAGACCTGCAAAGGCCAGGGGCTGAAACCCCCAGGCCGCCATGTAATAATAAGCAGCCTGTTTGGCGTTGCCTACATATAATTCTACATGGTCCGTGCCAAGAAGGGGCAGAAAGTCTTCTGCCTGCGGGTTTTCCTTAGGAAGTTTTAAGGATGTTTTGTCTGTTGTTGCCATACTGTTTTTAATGAATTGATTAATAAATTGCCAGGGGGGGGGGGTGATATCACACTTGTTAGGGTTCAGGGGAACTTACCACATGGCCCTGAGGGGGGGGGGTAATATCAATTCGGAGATCTGGCATCCCTGATGGCTTTCCCTGCAAATATCGTAAAAATCGTTGAAATTCCGGCGATATCCACCCGTGAAGACAGATCCCGGGCAGGCCTGGCTGGCAGTGGTATTTAAAACCAGTAACCGATACTGAAAAAGAACCGGGAACTTCGGATTTCCGGCGACCAGGAATAGAATATCTGTAATGGCCCAAAAAAAGATTCCAAGCCATAGCCCAGGGCATAACCCGTAAAATCGGGTTCGGTAAACCATTCTCCGGTCCGGAAAAGGTCGTCATCTACGTTGGCGATGTTCGCTGCCAGCATCAGGTGGTTTTTCGGCGCAAACCTGTAATCGAGCTGACCGAAGGCTTTTACGAAACTGTTTCCGGGCAGGCTCAGATAATCATAACCAAAAAAAGGAGTAAAATTATTCAGGGAATTCGAACCAAAGCCCCCTAACACAAAATCAAGGGCAGATACATTGGAAGTTCCCAGTTTAAAACCACCGGCAGTTTCCAGGTTCACCGATAATCGGGGCAAAATTGAAAATGCACCACCCATGCGGGCTTTGCCGATAGAGAACTCCTTGAAATTTTCGTTGTAATCAGACGAGAATACATAGAAATGAAAATCCCCGTCGAAATAGAGCCCTTTGGTAGGGAAATAAGAATTGTCGTAAGTGTCCAGAGTTAACTTCCCAAATGCACTGTAATAGTGGCTTTTTTCAAAGAACGTACGGGTGCCGGCCGTTTGTTCCGGGGCAGCCATGGTAGTGTCCGGTATTTGATTGAGAGTGAGGGTGCTGTATTTCAGCAATTTGTGTTCAACACCAAGACTGAAGGCAAATTCCTCCTGCAGCACTGTCTGGAGGTACAACTGGTTGGTGAAATCGGTCACTTCCAGGTTGATGTTATTTATATTGCCACCTTCGGGAACATCGAAATTAGACCGGATCACATTGTAATTAATTTCCCTGTCGAATTCATTAAAGCTGGAATTGAGCCCGAAACTCCAGTAAAAACCCTTGTCTACATAATACTGCAGGTTATAACGCACATTGTCCCCTACAATCAGGTCAAAGGAAGCAACGTCGTCGTTAAGAAGAAACTTTTTCCGGGTAAGGTTAATAATGGCTGCACTCTTATAAAGGTCGTCATAATGTGCTCCCAGCCTGATGAATGTCTTATTCGGGTTTTCCTCCAGTTTCACAATGAGGTCTTCGCCGATACCATTAGTAATGAGCTTATACCTTATAGTTTGGAAGTTTCCGGTGGCTGCCAGGTTACTGATCCCCTGCTGAAGTTTATTGAAATGAATGGGTTCCGACAGGGTAAAACGGAGTTTTCCTTTTACATAACCCCGGGTATAGCTATTGTTTCCCTTAATGACAAGGCGGTTTATCAGCAGGGAGTCCTGTTTCGCTATATGGTGTCTTTTAAGGGATTGTTCGCCCTGCTTTGCCGCAAGATCTTTAAAGGCATCGAAGTTGGCCCGGGCTGCGTCCTCCCCTCTGGTAATGATGGTTTCCCTGAGGTTAAAATCGATGACCGAGATATTACGGACATCGGGCTGTATATAAATATCCGTCCGCTTCGATTTCTCCTTCATCGCGCCAACAGTACGGTAATTGTTGATTTGCAGCAGGACCTCGGAAGCCGAAAGCAGTGACTCCCGGCCGCGCAGGCCGTGTTGCACATCAACCCCTATGATCACGTCGGCGCCCATTTTCTTAACCTCATCCACGGGATAGTTATTAAGGACACCCCCGTCAACCAGGAGCTGCCCGTCTACATCGGCCGGCTCAAAGAGGGAAGGGAAGGTGCCGCTGGCCATAATTGCCTCCGGCAGGTAACCGCTATCCAGAAGTACTTCCTTTCCGGTTTCAACATTGGTGGCGATACAAAAAAATGGGATGGGGAGATCGTTGAAGTCGCTAATGTCCTTAACATGATACAGGTGGTGCACCAGTTCGTTATAGATGTTCTGCCCGCTTGAAATCGCAGGAGGAAAGCTTATTTTGAAATTTTCAAAGGGTAGTGTAAGGGCATATCGTTCAGAATCCTCTTTCTCATAAAACGTCTTGGCATCCCGTGGCAGGTTGTCCTGAATTAGATTGGTAAAATCAGTTTCCCGGAAAATAGAATCCAGTGCCGCGGCGCTGTAGCCCGAAGCATACAGGGCTCCAACAATAGCACCCATACTGGTACCGCCTATGTAATCGATCTTTACGCCAGCCTCTTCTATCACCTTCAGGACCCCTATATGGGCCAGGCCTTTTGCGCCGCCCCCGCTTAACACCAGGCCAACTTTTGGTCTTTCAGTGGAATTCTGTTCCTGCGCCCGGGAAAAAGGGATCACCAGCAGCAGGTAAAAGATCATTGTAATATATCGCATGCGTTCTCTAATTGGGTTGATGGAAGCGTTCATAGATTTTGAGTGCCCGTGCCCTGCCTACTGTATTGGCAAGGTCTTCCATACTGGCTTCTCTGATTCGTTTCACTGATTTAAAATTTTTAAGCAGCTCCCGTGCTGTTTTTTCTCCTATCCCCGCTATGGTCTCGAGTTCGGTGGTAATGGCCATCTTACTCCTTCGGTTGCGGTGGAAAGAGATTCCGAAACGATGCGCCTCGTTCCTGGCCATTTGTATGACCTTAAGGGATTCTGATTTTTTATCGAGGTATAGTGGGATGGGATCTTCCGGAAAATAAATCTCCTCCAGCCTTTTGGCTATTCCAATGATTGCAATGGTACCTCTAAGCTCCAATCGTTCCAGGCTTTTCAAGGCGGCATTCAGCTGTCCCTTTCCCCCGTCGATTATAATCAGTTGTGGCAGGCTTTCTTCTTCTGCCATCAGGCGTTTATAACGTCGGTAAACCACTTCCTCCATGGAGGCGTAATCGTCCGGGCCAGACACTGTTTTTATATGATAATGCCTGTATTCCTTCCTGGCTGGTTTCCCATCCCTGAAGACCACACATGCCGCCACCGGGTTTGTCCCCTGGATGTTGGAATTATCAAAACATTCCAGGTGCCGTGGCTCTTCCGCCAGCCTGAGGTCCTGCTTCATCTGTGCCATGATGCGCGTCGTATGGCGGTCCGGGTCGGTTATCATAATCTGCTTGAAGCGATCCTGTCTGAAAAAACGGGCATTTCGTTCGGACAACTCCAGCAGTTTCTTTTTATCCCCGAGTTTTGGTACGCTGATCCTGATCCCGGGGCCTAAATCCAATTGAATGGGCACATAAAGTTCCATTGACTGCGAATGAAAGCGTTCCCTTATTTCCAGTATGGCGAGGGCCAGCAGGTCTTCATCCGATTCATCCAGCTTTTTCTTTATCTCCATAGTGTGGGAACGGATGATGGATCCATGGGAAAGTTGCAGGAAATTCACGTAGGCAAAAGCATGGTCCGAGACTATGGAAAACACATCAACATTGTTTATTCTGGGATTTACTATGGTTGATTTGGCCTGGTAGTTTTCCAGAATCTCTATTTTATCCTTGATTCGCTGAGCCTCCTCAAACCGCATATCGGCCGCCAGAGATTTCATCTGGTGCCTGAAATATTGCAACGATGATTTAAAGTTTCCTTTGATGATATCCCTGATATCTGCCACCTGCTGATTGTAGGCAGCCTCATTTTGCAGCCCCTCGCAGGGGGCCATGCAATTTCCGAGGTGGTACTCCAGACAGCGTTTGTATTTACCTGCTGCTATCTTCTCTTCAGACAGGTCGTAGTTACAGGTACGCAACGGATAAACAGAACGGATGAGATCGAGTAAAGTTTTTACGGTTTTCATACTGGTGTAGGGCCCAAAGTACTCAGAGCCGTCCCTGATGAACTTCCTGGTCGGAAAAATCCTGGGGAAGCGCTCCTTCCTGATGCAGATCCATGGGTAAGACTTGTCGTCCTTCAGCAAAACATTATACCGGGGCTGATGTTTCTTGATAAGGTTGTTCTCCAGCAGCAGGGCATCGGACTCCGTCGGGACAACAATATGTCTTACCGCCCCGATCTTCTTCACCATAACCCGGGTCTTGCCCAGGGAATGTACTTTACTGAAGTATGAAGCCACCCGTTTCTTTAAGTTCTTTGCTTTGCCCACGTACAGGATCTTCCCATCCCTGTCGTAGAACTGGTAAACACCGGGGCTGTCGGGCAGCGTACTGACTTGTATTTCGGGCGGTAATTCGGGCATACTGTTCATGGCAGTTTACCAACAAAGATAAAGACTAAGTCCATACAATTTCCGCAATGCGCTGTCAATACCACCATGTTCTCCTATGTGTTTCCCGGCCATGGCCGCATGGCACGGCACCACAGCTTAAAAATTTCAACCCGGGTCAACCGATGAAAAGCTTAAAAGTGGATTTCATTTTTAAAAATTTCTGCAATGAATAAATTTATTGCCCATTTTAAAGAGCTAAAGGCAGTAACGAAAATTTAACCTGAAAACCCAAACCTTGTATTTTTTCAGCCGTTCAATTAAACGCCTGATCGTCATTCCTTTATGAACTTCCGTGTTAGCATGTAGTTACTATTTCTATTCTCAAACGTTAATATTTTTATAAAAATGTGCGTTTTATCGACAAAATTATGCGCTTTATGGGATTTCATCATTTTTTTCATTATAATTACGAAGTCTAAACTTAACAAAACACATGGAGAACTATTTAATAACACTGGGCATGTATCTCATGTTGATGCTGTTCTTTAAAATTTATTTTGCCGTTGCGGCCAAAGATTAGTTAAAATTCCTGCCACCCCACATCTTACGACTCATCTCCATTCATGTTGAAAGAAGAGCTGCGGCAACACTATTCTGAATTACGACGTAAATTTTCCACACAGGCTATTGATACAGCCAGTCTTGCTATTGCAAATCAACTCCTTTTATTACCTGTCTGGTCATTAGAATATTTCCATATTTTTTTACCCATTGAAAAAAAGCATGAGGTAAATACCCAATTCATTCTATCTGTGTTAGCAGGCAGAGACAAGAACATTGTAGTTCCTAAAATTGGTAAGGGGAACAGTTTTACAAGTTTTCTGCTTACAGACAGTACCCGCCTGGTTAAGAACCACTGGGGGATTCCCGAACCTGAAGACGGGATTGAAGTTCCGGAAGAAAAGATCGACCTCGTTTTTCTGCCCTTGCTTGCATTTGACCTCGCCGGACACAGGGTGGGTTACGGCAAAGGGTTTTACGACAGTTTCTTAAGCAAATGCCGCAGAAATGTGGTAAAAGTGGGCTTATCCTTATTTGAGGCGGAGAAAAGGATCAGTGATGTTAATGAAGGGGATATTGCCATGGATTATTGTATCACCCCGGACACCATTTACAAATTCTAAGAGTCCGGATTCGCAAATGCCTTTTTATTAAACACTATCAGGATGCCAACACCGGTACTGATTGCCGTATCGGCAATATTGAATACAGGCTCAAAAAACCGGAAATTATCCCCTCCCAGATAGGGCACCCATGATGGCCAGGTAGTGTCTATAAGTGGAAAATAAAGCATGTCTACCACCCTCCCATAAAAAAGGCTGCCATAGGGTTCATCGGCAAAGAGGGTTGCCACCTGATTGTGGCTTTCATCAAAGATCATCCCGTAAAACACGGAATCCACGATATTGCCCATAGCCCCGGCAAATATCAGGGAAACGGCAAGGATAAGTGTAAAAGATGATTTTTTCCTGATTATATCATGTAACCAGTATCCAATTCCTGCAATTGCAAAAAGCCGGAAGATGGTAAGGATCAGTTTACCGGTGGTATCAGTAACGGGCAGGATATCACTTAGCTTGGTTCCCCAGGCTGCACCTTCGTTCTCAATAAAAAGTATCCTGAACCATGAAAACACCTCCACCGACTCCCCAAGCACAAAATGGGTTTTGATATATATCTTGGTTATCTGGTCGATGAGTAATACCAGCCCTATAAGGAGGAGCGACCTCTTTAAATTCATCCCTCTGCAAATTAATGGGGCAAAAATAGGGATTATTCCATTCTAAACAGCCGGATATTAACCGAGATTGTCCGAAGGATGTAATGGGAAAGCTGAAGCAGCATATCACCTCCGTATTTCCCTTCCAGGATTGCTTCTTCCTCCATCATTGCCATCGCACCAGTTCCCGGTACTACCCTGTAACATTGACAGGCCACTAGTCTTCAACAGGTTGTAAGGTGACGGATATAGTTTTACTGAAAACCATCCGGGAAGCAGTATGGTTAGCCAACAGCAGCAAGGCTATCAGCAGCTATTGTTTCATAAACTTGAGGGCAAAAAAACGCCCCCACAGGGGCGTTGATGTTTACTTCTGCATGTTCTTGGCTTCAATGCTCAGGGTTGCATGCGGCACCAGCTTAAGTCGTTCCTTGTTGATAAGTTTCCCTGTTACCCGGCAAATGCCATAGGTTTTATTCTCTATCCTCAGTAGCGCGTTCTTAAGATCCCTGATGAATTTCTCCTGCCTGATGGCAAGCTGGGTATTGGCTTCTTTGCTCATGGTTTCAGAACCTTCCTCGAATGCTTTAAATGTGGGGGAGGTATCATCCGTACCATTGTTTCCATCGTTCATATATGAGCTTCTGAGAAGCTCCAGGTGGCTTTTCGCCTTTTGAATCTTTTCTTCTATAAGTTCCCTGAATTCTTCCAGTTCTTTATCGCTGTACCTTACTTTTACATCCTGTCCCATATTCTTTAATGTTTTTGGATAAATAATTTTGTATTGATTTCGTCAAAGGCAATTTCCGTACCGTTTTCCAGGCTTTCTTCAAAGTTCAGGTCTGCTGCCAGGGTTTCGGTTTTAATATAATTCATGTTGCTTACTACCGCCTTCTCCAATAAACCGTCTTTGAGAATCGTGATATCGATTTTATCAGTAACCTCGTAACCGGATTCCTTTCGCAGGTTTTGTATCCTGTTAACCAGTTCCCTTGCGATGCCTTCCTTCTTAAGTTCGTCGCTTATAGTTACATCAAGGGCAACTGTCAGCGATCCTGAACTTGCAACCAGCCAGCCCTCTATGTCCTGGGAAGAAATTTCCACATCTTCTAACTGTAAGTTAATACTTTTATTTTCTAAGGCAAGGATTATTTCGCCCTGTCGTTCAATTTTCTGGATGTCTTCCTGATCCATGAGCGCTACCGCAGCTGCAACTTCCTTCATATCCTTACCAAACCTCGGGCCTAATAGCTTGAAGTTGGGTTTGATCTTCTTTACAAGTACGCCGGAGGCATCGTCCAGCAGTTCAATCTCCTTTACATTCACTTCCGATTTAATCAGATCGGATACTGCTTCGATCTCCATTCGCTGTTGTTCGTCAAGTACAGGGATCATGATCTTCTGCAGTGGCTGGCGTACCTTGATCTTTTCCTTCTGCCGGATTGAAAGCACCAGGGAAGAAATATTCTGTGCCTTCTGCATCTTGCTTTCAAGGGCAGTATTTACCATAGTCGGATCACAGATGGGGAAATCGGACAAATGTACACTTTCGTATCCCCTGCCCGTAACCGAACTTAAGTCCCTGTAAAGCCGTTCCATGTAAAAGGGTGCCACCGGTGCCGATAATCGGGCCACGGTAAGCAGGCAGGTGTAAAGGGTCTGATAAGCCGATATCTTGTCTTGCTGGTAATCGCCTTTCCAAAAACGCCTACGGCTCAGGCGCACATACCAGTTACTCAGGTTTTCCTGTACAAATTCAGAAATCGCCCTGGTGGCCCTTGTGGGTTCATAGGCGTTATATGCTTCGTCTGCCTGGCGAATCAGGCTATGCAGTTCAGATAGGATCCACTGGTCTATTTCGGGCCGGTCGTTTATAGGTATTTCATCTTCCGAGTAGGAAAAACGATCAATGTTGGCATAAAGGGCAAAAAAGGAATAGGTGTTGTAAAGGGTTCCGAAGAATTTCCGTTTCACCTCTATGATACCCTCCATGTCGAATTTCAGGTTATCCCATGGATTGGCATTGGAGATCATATACCATCGGGTGGCATCGGCCCCGTGTTCCGCCATTGTTTCAAAGGGATCTACCGCGTTGCCCAGACGCTTGGACATTTTCTTGCCTTCCTTGTCGAGTACCAGGCCGTTTGAAACCACGTTCCGGTACGCTATTGAATCGAAGACCATCCCTGCAATAGCATGAAGGGTATAGAACCATCCCCGGGTCTGGTCGACCCCTTCCGCTATAAAATCAGCAGGGAAGGTCTGCCCTTTATCTACCAAATCGCGGTTTTCAAAGGGGTAGTGCCATTGTGCATAGGGCATAGCCCCGCTGTCGAACCAAACATCTATAAGGTCGTTCTCCCGTTTCATTGGTTTGCCCGAAGGCGATACCAGTACTATACGGTCTACGATATTTTTATGGAGGTCTATGCTGTCATAATTTTCATCCCTCATATCCCCTGCGACAAAATCTTCGAAAATATCCTTTTCCATGAACCCGGCATGTACGGCTTTTGCCATCCCGGCTTTCAGTTCCGCAACGGAACCTATGATGAGCTCCTCACTGCCATCCTCGGTCCGCCATATAGGCAGGGGGATCCCCCAGTAGCGGGAGCGCGAAAGGTTCCAATCGTTTGCATTGGCCAGCCAATTGCCAAAACGACCTTCACCTGTGGCTTTGGGTTTCCAGTTTATCTGCAGGTTGAGCTCATAGAGTCGGTCTTTCACCTGGGTAACCCGGATAAACCAGGAATCGAGCGGGTAATACAATATGGGTTTATCGGTCCTCCAGCAATTGGGATAGGTATGCAGATACTTTTCTACTCTGAAAGCCTTGTTTTCTTCCTTTAATTTGATGGCGATCTCCACATCAACCGACTTCTCGGGGGCTTCACCATCTTCGTAATATTCATTTTTCACGTATTTGCCGGCCCATTCTCTCATTTCCGGGCGGAACCTTCCCTGAAGGTCTACCAGGGGTACCGGGTTATTGTTCTCGTCGGGCACCAGCATGGGCGGTACCGGCGGGTCGGCTTTTTGTGCAACCAGCATATCGTCTGCCCCGAAAGTAGGCGCAGTATGTACTATCCCGGTACCATCTTCTGTGGTTACAAAGTCTCCCCCTATAACACGGAAGGCATCGGAAACGTTCTGATAAGGTTGCGCATAAGGGATAAGCTGTTCGTAGCGGATGCCCAACAACTGTTTCCCCTTATAGGATTCCATTGGCAGGTAAGGGATCATCTTATCGCCTTCACGGAAGGAAGCCAGCGCTTCCTCATCCTCTACCCTGCCGAATTTTCCAGTGAACTGGGCAGCCAGGGTGTTTTTCGCGAGGATTACCTGTATGGGCTTGAAGGTGTATTGGTTGTAGGTCTTAACCCGCAGGTATTCGATTTCAGGGCCCACTGTGAGGGCTGTATTGGATGGCAGGGTCCAGGGGGTTGTGGTCCATGCAAGGAAATAGAGATCGCCATCAATGGCTGCCATCTCTTCCGGCAGGGTTGCGGGCAGTACTTTAAACTGGGCTGTTACTGTGGTATCGGTAACTTCCTGGTAGGTTCCGGGTTGATTAAGTTCATGGGAACTGAGGCCGGTTCCGGCCTTAGGGGAATACGGTTGTATGGTATATCCCTTATAGAGCAGTCCTTTTTCATAGATCTGCTTCAGCAGCCACCACACAGACTCCATATATTTAGGCTTGTAGGTGATATAAGGATCATCCATATCAACCCAGTACCCTATTTTTTCGGTAAGGCTGTTCCAGGCATCCGTATAGCGCATCACCGCTTTTTTGCATGCTGCGTTGTAGTCTTCCACGGATATTTTCTTGCCGATATCTTCCTTGGTGATGCCAAGTTCCTTTTCCACCCCTATTTCTATTGGGAGGCCATGGGTATCCCAGCCTGCCTTCCGGTGTACCTGATAGCCCTTCATGGTGCGATACCTTGGGAAGATATCCTTGATGGTGCGACCCATGACATGATGTATCCCTGGCATGCCATTGGCGGAGGGAGGGCCCTCATAGAACACATAGCTTTCCTTTCCCTCGCGGCTGGCGATGCTTTTCGCGAAGATGTCCTGTTCTTTCCAGAAATCGAGAATCTCCCCGGCAACAGCGGGTAAATCTAAATTTTTGTATTCGGCGAACTTGGTCATTACAGCTATATATGCCCTTATTTAAGTCCGCAAAATTAGTGATTTTTATCCTTACAACCGGCCGTACAGTTTAAAAAAGACCGCAATCCGGGCGGAGAGGGGAGACTGTACTATTCGGTGTCATCCATTCAATCTCTGGTATCGTATATAACTGTAGAACCGGGCTCTGCCCACAAACACCAGCTACCATGAAAAAAGCGCTAATTATCCTAATCGCCTTTGCCGGATTTTTATTTACTTCCTGTGAGGGGTGCTCGGAAGATGCCCGGGAGGCGGGAGAAAAAACCGAAGAGGCTCTGGAGGAATTTGGTTCCGACCTGGAGGAAGTTGGAGAAGATGCCCTTGAAAAGGCCGAAGAAGTTGGGTCCGATATGAAGGAAGCCGGCAAAAAGGCCGCAGATAAACTAAAACAAGCCGGGGATTCCATTGAGGATGCCATTGACGATTCGGGGCTCGACAAGTAAGTATGGTGGCCTCTTTACCGCGTATCGGGCATACCTTTGCTCCGCCTGAATGGATACCTTACGTTCTAGAAGGTATAATCTACTCCCAGGATCAGGTTAACACCTGCGGCGGCAATTCCCGAGGAATACGGCAGGTAACGCTGATTGGTAATGTTCTCCAGATTCAGCGTACCATGAAATTTATTGCTGATCTGGTAGCGCGACCTGAAATTTAAAGTTTGCCAGGAAGGGGAATAGGGGTTGCCGTTAATGTCTGCTGCATATATAAAATCCTTACTGCGTTCAGACAGGGATAATTTATCGAATGAAATCTCCCCGTTAAAATTAAAGAAGAGGTCTGCTTTAATGCGATGGTTCTGCCATACCAGGTGTACATCGCCAAATGTAGGAGGAACATGCCGTGCAGTGGTTTCTGCGCCGCTGTCGTCTTCTTCATAGCCCCTGGTAAATGTGAGGTTAGAGGAGAGCGATAGTTTTTCGCTCATATAGGCGTCTACACCTAATTCGAAGCCGTATATATAAGCCTGTGCAGCATTTTGAATGGCCTGGACATTACTTGGTTCCCCGTTGTAAATAATTTCGTCCTGCCCGTTAAAGGAAAAATCGCGACGCACAAGGGCGTCAGCCAGGTAGGTATAATACGCCACGCTTTTAAAGACAATTTTATCATTAAAGTTTTTCATTAACCCAAACTCCGCAGAATAGGCATATTCCGGTTTAAGGTCGGGATTTGGGACCACCACCGAACCCGGCTCTGAATCGAATACCTTTCCGATGTCGTCTATATTGGGCGACCTGAAACCGGTAGCCCCGTTCAGGGTGATCTGCAGGTCTGCCCTGGGAAACCAACTAAGTCCCAGGCTTCCTGTAAATGCCCCGTTATCCACGCTCACATTGTCAAAAGGAAAGGGATAATAAGTGGTATCAAAATCGGCCTGCATCCAAACATGGCTGTAACGCATGCCGGACAACAGGCTAAGGTTGGGCCTGGCCTTATACTCTGCGCTGATGTAGGCAGCTGCGGTTTGCCAGGTCGACCCGCCCGGGTAGCGGGCCGGGGCTCCTGACCGCTCCCCCGTTTCTATATCCAGAACGCTTCCGTTGGAGTTCACGAGGTTATAAACGTATTCGCTCCCGTAATAAAGCCGCAGGTCGCCGATTTTCTTATTTTCAAAATCCAGGTTTACGGAAACGGCATCTACTGCTTCCTCGTTCCCAAAGCGGGCGGGGTCGCCAAAATTCCGTTCATACCGGCTTTCTCCAAAGTGCTGGTAGGCCAGGGTAGCCCTCAGGCGATCGAAAAACTTTTCCCTGCCTTTCCATTCGAGCTGTAAATTACCCATAAACCAGTTCTGCGGCCCGTAATGCCATTCGGCCGATCGCAGCCCCATACCCCCGTTGCCGGGCCTGATAAGCCTGTCGTATCGCGAATAGTCAGAAGTAATGGAATAGTAAAGCCCGAGGTCAATGTCCCAGGAATTGCTGGGTTTGTGAGATATCTTCTGCATCAGGCTCCACTGGCTGTAGCCTGTTGGAATCTGTTTTTCCGGTTCGGGATTTGACAGCAGGGTATCCAGGCCTCCCACACGTTTAACGAGTTGGCGACGGAGGTAGGATTCCGGCCCGAAGCGCCCCATGGTTATATCTCCGAAATCATTATAGGACAAGCTGCTTAAAAAGGCCCATTTCCGTCGTCCGAAATTTACATCGGTATGTACGGTATTCTCATTGTTGGCGGTCGCATGCCTGTAATTAAGGTTTCCTGAAAGCTCTTCCTCCTCCCGGTCCGCATACTTGGGGTTGAGTGTGTAGAAATTCATAACCCCTCCTATGGCATCGCTCCCATAAATTACAGAACCCGGCCCAAAGATCACCTCAGTGTTCTTCACTGAAAAAGGGTCTATGGAAATCACATTCTGTATGTTTCCCCCCCGGAAAATGGCGTTGTTCATTCGCACACCATCCACAGACAGTAGCAGGCGATTTGTGGCAAACCCCCGGATCATGGGACTTCCGCCTCCCAGCTGGCTTTTCTGCACGAATACTTTCCCGCTGCTCTGCAACAGGTCTGCAGCGGTTTGGGGCGTGGTGAATGCGATACTGCGTGCGTCTATGCTTGCTATCTTTAAAGGGATATCCTTTTTCTGCTGTTCCCATTTTGAGACGGACATCACGACTTCTTCCAATTGCTCCGGTTTAATGATCAGGTGAACCGTATTCCGCTGCCGCAGCACCTGTGTTTTGGTGGTCCGTTGGGTCTGGTAGCTCAGATGCCTGAAAGTGATCCGTTCATTGGCATCAAAGCCTTCGAGGAAACATTTGCCGTTGAAATCGGATATGACTGTAGTAGACCGGTCGTCGTTAAAAACGGCCACATTCATCAGGGGTTCCCCCGTTTCACGGTCGCGGATGGTAATTTCCTGTGACCAGGTCCAGCTTATAAAAAGAAGGGCAAACAGAGTGGTAATTTTATGCATTTCAGCTGAAAACTTCGTTTAATATGGCTAATGAACGGGGTTTTCTGAAACCTTGTAAATGAATTTCAAAATATAACAACAGTACATGCAGCAGTAAACTGCGGTTTTTCTGCCCCAACCTGATATTATCAACCTCATCAAAATTTATGCCTAAAAATGCACGGAAGTTATTCAAATCACTGCCGGAAATTGCCGAACCTAATGGAGGGGTGGGGGTAAAGCTCCCTTCGTTAAGATCAAAATACGGTTCCCTCATCCTTGTGGAATCCGGATAGAATCCCAGGAACCTGCTTAGTTCGAGCAAAAACAATATATGGAAATTAGCCACGCCCTCATGGGTATCGAGCCACTGCAGGGAAGCCTCCAGAAATTCGTAAAGGCCGGTATTCTTTTCTTCTTCATGAATACTGTTTGCAAGCACTTCCGCAAGGAAGAGTGCTAAGGTTTTTTTAACGTGATGAGTGTGCAGGCTGTTATAGTGATAGGAAACCCGCACCTCTTTTAGATATTCGAGAGTCCCCCGGTTTCGGTGGGCTGCAACCAGCTCCAGCTGGGTTAGCGGCTGGAAGTAGGCTGCCTTTATCCTGGATTTTCTGGAGGCGAGCACCCCCTTCAACAGGTAGGTTTTAAGACCGTCGGAAGCTGTAAAAGCTTTCACTATCAGGCTGGTATCCCCGTATTTCAGGGATGACAGTACAATGGCCCGACTGGAAATCTGCATGTTGCTGGCTTAATTTTGGCAAAGATAGCGTAAGTTCAAGGTTCAACGTTCTAGGAGTGAACAAGAAATCAACCAGTCAGACAAATTCAATATCAAAATCAAAAACAAAAGAAAAAGGGGTTTTCAAGGGCCGGTTTAAGGTCTGTCGGCTGTATTGCAAATCAATAAATCAACCCCCATATAGTCTTCAAATAAACCCTCATACGCCATGGTTTTGGAGGGCCGGCAAATACACCTTGGTTAGGTCCGAATAAGGATGTCATTCTCCCCTTTGACAGAGCAACAAATAATCAGATACACGCCAACCTATGCCAACTGCCGCCTACTTATGAAATACTTCCACAAGGCTCAGCAGGGTTCAGATTCCGAATTAAAATTGCAGTTAAGAGTAAGGGGCTGCTAAACCCTCCCCAATTCAAATTAACCATTTTGACTGCAATAAACAAGCAGGGACTAGAGTTCGAAGTTCAGGGTTCAAGGTTTAAGCACTGAGCATGCCTGAATAAGGTTGCCCTTTTTCTGGTTAATAATTCCATTGTAAAATTAATGATCACTGCATTGAAATAAAAAATTAAAATGCCTTAGTTGAGGGGAATGCTAACCCCTCCCCATTTCAAATTATTATTATTGAATGCAATAAACAAGCAGGGATTGGGGTTCAAGGTTCAAGGTTTGAAGTTTAAGCATGCGTGACTAAGGATGCCCTTTTTTACGTAAATAATTCAGACTTGTCCTTACGGATTAACACTTATACAAATACACTCTAATACGGGGCTGCCAATCCCCTCCCAGGTTAAAATTATTCCGATTCACTGCAGGAAAAAAGTAGGAGTCGGGGGATCAAAGGTAACTTCAAAAGCAAACATGCCTGCCGCAGGCAGGTTCAAATACAAATTCAAAAGAAAAAGCTAAAGGGGTTATCAAATGCAAGTTTAAGTTCTTTAGACTGAAGGAGGTTATGCAAATCAACATATCGTTCCGCCAGATGCATACCAGATACGGGGAGCAGGCAGGGGAAATCAAAGGCAAAACAAATTCAAACCTGCCTCCCCCAGGCAGGATCAAAAACAAAAGAAAAAGGGGTTTTCAAGGGCCGGTTTAAGGTCTGTCAACTGCAGGGAAAATCATTAAATTAATACCTATTTAGTCTCCAATTAAACCCTCCTACGACAAGGCTTCGGAGGGCAGGCAAATAACCAAATCCACACATACTCCAGCAACTGCCTACTTCGTACCTCGTTCTTCCGCTATATTACTCCCTGCGCGAGCATCGCATCGGCTACTTTCACAAAACCTGCAATATTGGCACCGCGCACATAATTACAATAGCCGTTCTCCTCCATGCCGTATTGTACGCAGGACTCATGAATATCCTCCATGATCCCTTTGAGGCGCTCATCTACCTCCTCCCGCGTCCAACTGATACGCAATGAATTCTGAGACATCTCGAGGCCCGAAGTTGCAACCCCGCCGGCATTCGATGCCTTGCCGGGGGCAAACAGCAGCCTGGCGTTATGAAAGGCATGTATGGCCTCAGGTGTTGAAGGCATATTGGCGCCTTCAGCAACACAGATGCATCCGTTTTTAATAAGGGTATCGGCATCCTTGCCATCCATTTCATTTTGGGTAGCGCATGGCAGCGCCACTTCACATTTTACCCCCCATGGGGTTTTGCCTTTGTGATACTCCGCCTTTGGGTATTTCCCAACATATTCGGAAATCCTGCCCCTCCTGTTGTTTTTGAGGTCCATGACAAAGGCCAGTTTCTCTTCATCAATACCTTCAGGGTCATAGATAAAGCCCCCGGAATCAGACAGGGTAAGGACTTTTCCCCCAAGTTGCAATACCTTTTCGGCCGCGTACTGGGCAACGTTACCCGAACCGGAAACCACCACATCTTTCCCCGCGATATCCTGCCCCTTCGTCTGCAGCATATTCTGGGCAAAGTACACCGTACCGTAACCTGTTGCCTCAGGCCGTATCTTGGATCCTCCCCAGGAAAGTCCTTTCCCGGTAAGCACCCCTGTAAATTCGTTCCTTATTTTTTTATACATGCCGAAAAGATAACCGATCTCACGGGATCCTACCCCTATATCCCCTGCAGGGACATCGGTATTAGGTCCGATATGGCGGCATAATTCGGTCATAAAGGCATGGCAGAAACGCATAACCTCATCATCTGACTTGCCTTTCGGGTCAAAATCCGATCCCCCTTTACCCCCGCCCATCGGAAGGGTCGTAAGGCTGTTTTTAAAAACCTGTTCAAAAGCGAGGAACTTAAGGATGCTGGCATTCACCGTAGGGTGAAAACGCAACCCCCCCTTGTATGGTCCTATGGCCGAGTTCATTTGAATGCGGTAACCGCGGTTAACATGGATATCCCCTTCGTCGTCTACCCAGGCTACCCTGAAAGATATAAGCCTTTCCGGCTCTACCATCCGAAGGAGGATATTCTTTCCATTATAAATTTCGTGTTGTACAATATACGGGATAACAGTTTCCGCCACTTCCTGTACCGCCTGTATGAATTCGGGTTCATGTCCGTTGCGTG
>CAYSVQ010000135.1:0-5603 GCA_964434565.1 uncultured Flavobacteriaceae bacterium
CGGTACCCACCGCTTTCCCGATAATGACCACATTGGCTCCGGCAATCGGTTCCCCGTTCTGATCATTCACCGTGCCGTTTACTGTGGTCTGGGAATGGACCCCAATTCCCAGCAACAGCAGGGATACTAGAAGTATAGTTCTCATTCGTTCAGGCTTAAGTAGTTTAATTTATGTCTAGTTTCTGAACCAAGATACCAAAATTTTTGAACTGAAAATGTGAAATCCATAAAAATTATGCATGCATAATAAAAGATGTGCAATGGAGTGGCCGGGCGAATGATTTGTTCATAGCGGACATTAAAAAAAGCGGTTGCTTTCGCAACCGCCCCTTATCATTTTCCTCTGGTGTTGTCCTTCTTTACTCCACGGTTACCGATTTGGCCAGGTTCCGTGGCTGATCTACATTACAACCGCGCATTACTGCTATATGATAAGACAGCAATTGCAAGGGAATAGTGGTAAGCAATGGCGTTAGTGACTCCAGGGTCTCCGGGATCTCAATCACATGGTCGGCCAGGTCCCGTACCTGTTCGTCTCCTTCGGTAACAATAGCGATGATCTTACCTTTTCGTGATTTGATCTCCTGGATATTACTCACTACTTTTTCGTAATGCCCCTTATTGGTGGCGATCACAATTACCGGCATATGCTCGTCTATCAGCGCAATGGGGCCGTGTTTCATTTCGGCTGCCGGGTAACCTTCGGCATGGATATAACTTATCTCCTTCAACTTCAGAGCCCCTTCAAGGGCAACGGGAAAATTATAGCCCCGGCCCAGATACAGGCAGTTAGTGGAGTTCTTGTAAACATCGGCAATGATCTCAACTAACGGATTAGACTCCAGGGCCTTTTCCACCTTGGCGGGCATGCTTTCCATTTCGGAAAGAAACTCGTGGAAGCGTGTTTCGTTAAAGATTCCTTTTTGTTTGGCCAGCTTCAGTGCCAGTAAGGTAAGGACCGTAATCTGGGTGGTAAAGGCTTTGGTTGATGCCACCCCAATCTCAGGTCCGGCATGGGTATATGCGCCGGCATGCGTTTCCCTAGCTATAGAGGAACCCACCACATTGCAGACCCCAAAAACAAAGGCACCTTTTTCCTTGGCCAGTTTGATGGCAGCAAGGGTATCGGCCGTTTCACCGGACTGGGAGATGGCTATCAGCACGTCGTTCTCACCTATTACCGGGTTGCGGTATCTGAATTCTGAAGCGTATTCCACCTCCACCGGGATGCGGGCAAGGTCTTCAAAAATATACTCGGCTACCAGGCCGGCATGCCAGGAGGTACCGCATGCGGCTATGATGATACGGTTGGCATTCACAAATTTTTCGAGATTTTCATCCACCCCTGCCATTTTAATGATCCCCTGCTCCACACGCAACCTACCCCTGAAAGTATCCTTGATAGCCCTGGGCTGTTCGTAGATCTCCTTCAGCATAAAATGGTCGTACCCACCTTTCTCAATTTCTTCAAGATTTAGCTGTAATTCCTGTATCATTGGGTATGCCACGGCATCGTCCTTGATCTTGCGCAGCTTGATCTCTTTCCCGGGCCTTATAATGGCCATTTCCTCGTCTTCCAGGTACACCGTTCTATTAGTAAATTCTATAAAGGGGGAGGCATCTGAGGCTATGAAAAATTCATTGTCGCCAATGCCGATTGCCAGGGGGCTTCCAAGCTTGGCCACCACGATCTCGTCCGGTTTTTGCCGGTCGAACACGGCGATGGCGTATGCACCTACTACCTGATTAAGCGCAATCTGCACGGCTTGGCCGAGCTTCACATTTTCCTTATTCTTTATTTCTTCTATCAGATTGACCAATACCTCGGTATCCGTATCCGATTCGAAGACATAACCCCTTTTAATCAACTCCTTTTTAACCGATTCATAGTTTTCAATGATCCCGTTATGTATAATAACAAGGTTACCGGAATTTGAATAATGGGGGTGGGAGTTTACATCGTTGGGAACTCCGTGGGTTGCCCAGCGTGTGTGACCTATGCCCAGGGATCCCTGCAGGGACATGCCTTTTTCGGAAAGGTGCCGCAGGTCTTCTACTTTGCCCTTGGTTTTGGTAAGGTTGATGGTATGGCCGTCATAAAGTGCGATGCCGGCGCTGTCATAGCCTCTGTATTCAAGCCGTTGCAGGCCCTTTATAATGATAGGATAGGCTTCGCGGTGGCCTATATATCCAACGATTCCACACATAGGTTTAAGTTTTAAGTCGTGGGGGAAACACGTGTTTTCAATAGCAAATGTACAATTTGCATGCTGAATATCAACGAAATCCCGATGAGAGAACTAAAAATATTGGCGTATGGTTTCTTTTTAGTTATTTGTCTCCGTATAGAAGATTTCCAGCTTCAGCTTTTTTGATTCCCCTGCCGGAACATTGCTGCCATAGAGCACGGTACCCAGGGGGTTTACGATAGACATCAGCGGCACATCGCCCGTATTCCCGCCGCTTAGGCGCGATGAACGCTGGCTGCGGGTACGGATATCGGAAGTGACGGCCAGCCCCAGCGTAGCATTGGTTGAATCCCGAAGGATGATATTGTTGATGTGATCCGTTATTCGGATAGTATACTTCAGGCCTCGTCCGTCGTCAGATTTCTCCAGGAATCCATCGTGGTTCAGCAATACCCCCAGCGCGGAGTCTGTTATTGACTGGTCCGTGACAAAGTTATAGAGTGGGTTGTTGGTTTCCGCGTTGTAAAGGTAAAGCCTTGGCGGTTCCACAATATTGACGGCAGACAACACATCGCGGTCTATATAGAAGACCAGGTTGGCTTCGTTGATGATCCAGTTATTGGCTTTGATTTGGTTGATAATTGCTTCCCCGTTGCCGGGATCGAAGAGATTGATCCTTGCAAAGGTCCCGGCCCCGCCTTTGAGATAGATCCTGGAAGCATTTTCACCTGTGTCCAGGCCTTC
The DNA here is from genome assembly GCA_964434565.1 of uncultured Flavobacteriaceae bacterium. Lineage (GTDB taxonomy): Bacteria > Bacteroidota > Bacteroidia > Flavobacteriales > Flavobacteriaceae > Zeaxanthinibacter. Next base: position 2,934 of record CAYSVQ010000135.1, read on the forward strand.
TGTAATGGATTGCGGGTAAGCCTCATTTACAAAGGTGTTTACGGCATTCCCCTGGATGGGGCTATTGGAACCCCCGGTAAGGAAATTGATCTGGTAGGTTTTCTCTTCGGTAACCTCTTCCCCCTCCACCAGTTTGTCGTATTCGTAGTTTATGGTAATGTTAGCGTCGGTAAGGTCTAAAAGTAAGAGCAGCTCGTCGTCCCCCGCCTCAATCGACAAATGCAACCCCCTTAGGTATTCCTTGAAGTTTTGCTGGCTAAGCAGTTCTGATTGCCCTTCCTTGTCGAGAATATACTGCTGGAAAAATGCCGGGTCGAGACTCACACGGATGCCCGGCTGTATCCTTTGAGGGGCATTTTCCGATTCATCCTCCTCTGTATCCGGGTCGTCTTCGGGAAAAATAAGGATTTCTTCATCGCTAATAGTCACCGGGCCTTCGAAGATCGTCTCTCCCACAAAATCGGGAGAGAACTGCTGGGTAGAAAAGTATTCCTGCGCCGATTGAAAATTGCTATCGGGGTCCAGGTCGCGTAGGAAGAAAGTGGAGCGCTGCACCCTCAGATTAAAGGGTGCCGCCCTGTTGCCGAAGATACTGTCGAGGTCAACCCTTTTTGGAAAACGGTTTACGGCCGTATCGGTATCCTCACCATCGTCTATGCCATCGCCGTCCGTGTCCGGGTTAAGGGGGTCAGTGCCTAAAAGCCTTTCGGTATTATCGGAAACACCGTCACCGTCCGAGTCGCTGTTGGGGTCATCCGGGTCCACGTCCAATTCATCGATTACCCCGTCCAGGTCGCGGTCTGCCCCACTTTTCTGGAGGTAGGGGATGTATAGAATTACCTCGGTAACCGTTTCGTTCTCCGGATTTACTTCATCTTCCTGTGGGAAATCCCCGAAAATCGGGTTTGTAGAAGACAGTTGCAGTTGGCTGGTGATCGTAGACTCCGTACGCCCGTAAACCGGGTCCGTAAAGGTGCCTACCTGATAAATGGGCATCCTGTTAGTTTGCACAGCTTCTATCTTCCGGTTATAGGCGAAAACATCATAGGACGCCTTGTCTGTGGTAAAGGGGTCGCCTCCGATTACATCCTCACCTATGGTAAGGCTTTCTTCCTCGCAGGAAACAAAGGCCGTAGAAGCCAATAAAACCGCAAGTAAAAGACCAATATATTTTAACATTCTTTTCGATAGACTCTTATTCATCCGCTTCAGGCATCTCTTTAAAAAACAATTGAGAACGTACACCACTGCTGGCCGTTCTCATTACTCACATCTCAGACAAACAGCCGGGCCATTAACTTACCGGCATCGTAGGTGCCTTTCATCGTATAGCCCCTGTTAGTACTTCCGTATTGTAAAAATTAGCATAGGCTTCCTCAAATTCCTGGATGGACACATAGGGCAAAACCGGTTTCCCAAGGTTGTTGATGTGGCTGACCAGATCGCCGGGAATTTCCTCGGCGGCTAAAATAATGGCATCGGAAAAATCTACGGCTACTTTTAACAAATTATTATAGGTGGGTTCCTTCAGGCGGGAAATGTCAGTTTCAGGGATCCCGTCAAAAGCAATCTTATCCTTCAGTGCAGGGTCCAGTTCCCCTTCGAACATTCGGCCGTATACAGATGTTACGATCTTGCTGTCGGCAAACAGGGGTTCATCGGAATAATAGTGCTTCAGGTAAACCGGGAGCAGGGAGGCCATCCATCCGTGCACATGGATGATGTCGGGAGTCCAGTTGAGCTTCTTCACCGTCTCTACTACCCCTTTTGCGAAGAAGATAGCCCTTTCGTCATTATCCGGGTAGAGTACTCCGTTTTCATCAGTAAAGGTGGCTTTTCTCTTAAAATATTCCTCGTTGTCTATGAAATAAACCTGTATACGTTCGCGGGGGATGGAGGCAACCTTGATGATAAGCGGCATGTCCATATCGTTGATCACCAGGTTCATCCCGGAAAGCCTGATCACTTCATGCAATTGGTGCCTGCGTTCATTGATATTGCCGTATCGTGGCATAAAGATCCTAATCTGGCCGCCTTTGCTGTTAACCATTCTTGGTGCTTCATATGACATCAGGGAAACTTCGTTCTCGGGGAGATAGGGTACTAATTCTGAAGATACAAACAATATCTTTTTGCCAGTCATACATCATTTATTTAGTATACGGAGCTAAACGTAGCTGCAAAATTACAAAAATTATGCAGAATAGCAGTAATTATAGTAAGTTTGCACGCCCATATTTTGGATGATGCAGCTATTTAAAACCAAATCGGAAATACGGTCTTACCTCAGCGCTATGAAGCCCGGAATCCCCGAGGTGGGCCTGGTTCCCACTATGGGTGCACTGCACCCGGGGCATCTTGCACTGGTAAAGCGGGCAAAAGACGAGAACGGCCTGGTTGTAGTAAGCATTTTTGTGAACCCCACCCAGTTCAACAATTCCGAAGACCTTGACAGCTACCCCAAAACCCTGGAACGCGACCTGGAATTGCTGCAACAGTCCAGGGGAAACCTGGTTGTTTTCGCACCCCCTGTTGGGGAGATGTACCATGAAGGAATAAACAGCAGGTCGTATAATTTCGACGGCCTGGAAAAGGTGATGGAAGGGTTGTACCGCCCCGGCCACTTTAATGGGGTAGGCACAATTGTGGAGGAGTTGTTGAAACTGATAC
>CAYSVQ010000136.1:0-44219 GCA_964434565.1 uncultured Flavobacteriaceae bacterium
GGCCAAATTTATGATTTGTAATTTGGGCTATTTTGAATTGCTGAATAATGACAATTTGGCATTATTGCAAAACACAAGAAACCCGGAAGGAGAAAGGCAAAATTATGGATTAGGATTCGCGTTATATCAAGACAGTGTTATTACAACCGTTAGCCACGGAGGCTCAGTTTCCGGTTACACCGCAAATTTTGTATTTGAAAAGGAGAGTCATTATGGAGTGATCTTAATGAGAAATTACAATTGGGGTACAACGAACCTGAATTTACGATCATTAATTTTACTAAGAAAATTAAAGGAACTTGACACCAACCAATAAAGCGAAATAAACAGATAATAGCAATACCAAAATTGGAATGTAATGCAATTTACCTTTACCGTTAAAAAAGTTCAAAAAAACGATTACCACTTTGTTGGAAAATTGAGGAAACATTGAGGGAGGGGGAAGATTAAGAGAGAATTCTTCTGTACCTAACACTGCGTATGCCCCATTGCCTATATCTCCACACCGCTGACTCCTTCCCGTCAAAAATATTTATCTTTAAAATCAAACATCCGGCGTCTTGCCTTGAAGGGCAACGAAGGCATACCCGGAGACGTTATGCGGCAGCTTATTGAAACGAACCCTAAACAAACAATACGATGAAACTATTGAAAGCAGTCGGCAAGCAGATGCAATACCCGAAGGGTTTTTTTGGCAAGGTCTTATTTGCGTGGATGACACCAAAGACCATTGCTCATGCTCGGTGGACTGCCGACCTTCTGGAGATTCAGCCGGAAGACAAAATTATTGAAATCGGATTCGGAAATGGTGCGAACATTAAATTACTATTGCAAAAAGCAATCAGAGGTTCTGTCACAGGAGTCGAAATATCGAAGACCGCAATCGAAATGGCATCTAAGAAAAACGCCAAAGACATCTCCGAAGGCAGGGTTACATTACATCTGGCTCCAGGCAATTCACTTCCTTCTAAAAATAATGTATTTGACAAAGCGTGTAGTGTAGCCACCGCGTATGTGATTGAAGATCCAGGAGCAGTTTTTAAAGAAATGTTCCGCGTTCTCAAACCCAAAGGACGAGCAGCCATTACTTTTCCTATTCGGGAAAATTTTATGCGTTTTAAACCTGTAGCAACAGAAGGTTTTTATCTCCATGAGCTTGCAGATCTCGAAGCGGCATTCCGCAATGCGGGCTTTGTCAATTGCCGAACCGAACGCAATGACCGAGTAAAATTTGGTGCTCATTGTATGCTTGGAGAGAAACCGACTATCAACTAAAGAGGACTTCTCATGGATGACATTGATCAAATACCTTTTAATTTCGATCCTCGGATCGGCATGATAGTCGGTATTATGGTTGGGTTCCTGGTCTTTGCTGTATCTCTGGATCTGACATGGGAAAAGCTGCTGAGAGTTCTCAAAAGTCCGAAGGCACCTGCCATCGGACTTGTTGCTCAGTTTGGAATCCTGCCTGCCATTGCCTTTTTGGCCGGTCTGTACCTAACTGAAGCACCGAGTATCGCACTCGGACTTCTGCTGGTCACATGTTGTCCAGGAGGAGCTTTGTCAAACTATCTCACGGGTGTTGCCAAAGGGGATGTGGCTACTTCCATAAGTATGACAACGGTCTCTACTCTTTTCAGCATCATTCTTACACCGGTTTTATTCGCTTTTTGGGCATCCATGAACTCTTCCACGCTTGCTGTAATTCAGAATATCAGCATGGATCCGCAACGGGTTATTATGACTTTACTAATCATGTTGTTTATCCCCGTTACTGCCGGAATGCTTCTGCAAGCCAAGCGTCCCGATACTGCCAACCGCATCCGCAAAGTAGTACGCCTAATAGCTGGAATCGTATTTGCGGTGATTGTTGCAATGATAATTGGAAGTAATATCAAGTCCCTTACCCAATTAGCTCAAACGGCTCTATTTCCGGTGATTATTACTTTCACAATTGCGGTAGGCCTCGGTTGGAGCCTCGGTAAACTAACAGGACTTCTATCAGCTGACCGTAGAGCAGTAGCCATTGAGGTTGCATTTCAAAATGTTGCACTTGCTATTGGGTTGGGAATTGCTTTCTTCCCTACCCTCGCTGGCATTGCAGCCGTATCGATAATATGGGGAATTGTACATTTAACATTGGGAACAGGTCTTGCTCTCGTATGGAGCCGCATCAAGACTTAATAACAGGAAAAATCTAAAAGAAAATAAAGCCGACCGCATAACTTCGGCTATAGCAAATTCGGACGTAAGTGCTAATATGAAAGCAATTACATAATATGAGGCTTATATTCAGATAAATTAATCTCCATTCAAATTACGGACATAATTTGCATCATATCATTATAAATTATTGCTGTTCCTTTTAAATATTTTAGTTTTTTAACGTGAAGTATTTTAACTGTTTATTCTTGTTAAGAAATGTAGTTATAGAGCACGTGATAAAAAAATGAATTATTTACTTTACCCCTAGTTTAGTTAGTTGATTCTCTAACAAAGAATTATTTAGACAATAGGATGACGTTGTGGGATGTCCTCCTTTCTATTTTAGCGGTGCTGATGTTATTTTCTTATACTTTAAATTAACTTAAGGAAAATCCCTCAAATCCAAAAGGACTTCTGATTACTGAGAGTCACCTCTTACCCCTTAGCTGAATCAAAGGTGTCGTACGCTGACCATATCGGAAAACCGACCAAATAGGCATTTGGCCAGCAGGAATGTTAAAAATTGTTATTGTGTTAAATTCCGGTGTGATTGCAGTATTCCAACCCCGGATACAAACCTAGTTTAGCATTGGGTATGTACCCGCCCAAAACAGAACGTTTTTAAGCTAGCCTATTCGGATGTTTTTCCTTGATTGTTCGTCCTGAACCGCTGGTTAGCGGCCTGGGTTTTAAAGTAATTAAAGTGCTGGTGTAACCCCTTACTACATCCATAATAAACAATGAAAGACAAATGAACAATGCTATTGACAAAACTGCCAGAAAGTCGCGTAAGCGCAATCTGCCTGCAATCCTACAACAGCGCGAATTACACGATATAGGGAAAGAAAATCCTGTCCCTGTTATCGCATTTTTAACTACTTACCCGCCACGGGAATGCGGAATAGCCACCTACTCAGATGACCTGATAAAAGCCCTGAAAAATAAGTTCGGCAAGACCTTCCAATTTTCCATTTATGCGCTGGAAACAAGTACTAATTCCTTCAATACGTATTCCAATGAGGTTCAGACTCCATTGAAAACGGATTGGAATATAGACTATCTCAAGGCCAGCCGTTCTATCAATTCAAACCCGCGAATTGGCATGGTAATGATTCAACATGAATTCGGGCTGTTCAAAAGGAACGAGGAAGCATTCATGGAATTCCTGGAATTTCTGGCCAAACCCCTTTTGATTACTTTCCATTCGGTAATCCCCAGTCCCAATGACAAACTTAGGGAGAAGGTAATTATCATGGCCAAAAAGGCCGCGACCCTGGTGGTAATGACCGAGAAATCAGCGGAAATCCTTATCAAGGATTATAAGATTGCACCTCAGAAGATTACTGTAATTCCTCATGGCACCCATCTTGTAGAATATGAGGCAAAGGACACCCTCAAAAAAAAATATGGGCTCCAGGGGAGACAAGTGCTGTCGACCTTTGGCCTACTCGGGCCGGGCAAAAGCATTGAAACCACTCTGAACGCCCTTCCCCGGATTGTTGCCGAATATCCGGAAGTTCTTTTTTTTATTATCGGGAAAACACACCCTAACCTGGTTAAGGAAGAAGGTGAAACCTATCGGGACTATCTGATGGAAAAAGTAAAAGAACTCGGGCTTGAAGGGAATGTACGTTTTATAAACCAGTTTGTGCCTCTCGCCAATCTGCTGGAATACCTGCAACTCACAGATATTTACCTCTTTACCTCCAAAGACCCCAACCAGGCGGTTAGCGGCACTTTTGTATACGCCTTGAGCTGTGGTTGCCCCATTATTTCAACCCCTATCCCTCACGCGCTTGAGGTGCTTAAAAATGGTGCGGGCATTATTTTTGATTTTCAGGATTCCCAGGAGTTACATCGAGGAATTCTGGATCTGCTCAGGGATGAAAAAAAGCGTCACATTATGCGCATGAACGGGTTACATACCAGTGTTACCACTTCCTGGGAAAATATAGCTATCGCCCATGCTATTTTATTCGGTAAGACATTGAAAACCAGACTTAAACTGCAGTTTCGAAAGCCTCCAATAGACCTTTCTCATTTAAATAAAATGACGACCGGCAGGGGAATCGTACAATTTGCCAAAATTAACCAGCCGGATATTGACAGTGGTTATACGCTTGACGACAATGCCCGCGCCCTGATTGCATTGTGCCAGCATTACCGCCTCACCAAAGATACGTTAGACCTGTTGTATATAAAGGTCTATGCCAATTTCGTAATATCATGCATCCGGCACGATGGTACGATTCAAAATTATGTTGATAAGCATACTCGCTTTACAGACCAGAACAAATATGAAAATCTGGAAGATGCGTCCGGGAGGGCATTATGGTCACTGGGTTACCTGTTAAGTGTAACCCAGTTCTTTCCGAAAGAATACCTCGGTATGGAACGCAAGGCATTATTCGCAGTTGATCAGATTATGGAGTCAATTGTCAGCCTTGGCTCGCCACGTGCCATGGCCTTTGCCATCAAGGGGTTGTATTATTACAACATGAATTCACAGAAGGACCCGGAGGCCGTAGGGCTAGTTGAGAAATTCGCCGATCAGCTGGAGGCTATGTACTGTCGTGAAGCTCATGGCAGCTGGAAATGGTTTGAAGGCTACCTTACCTATGCCAACAGTGTTTTGCCCCATGCACTGCTCATGGCGTATTCCCTAACAGGCAACACTTCCTATCGTGAGATCGCCAGGGAGTCTTTCGATTTCCTGCTTTCGAAGCTCATTAAAAATGATTCAGCACGGGTAATTTCCAACAGGGGATGGCTGTTGCGCGATAAAGAGGTTTCTACCGATTTTATAGGAGGCGAACAACCCATAGACGTTGCCTACACGGTTAGGGCCCTGCATTACTTCCATAAAATCTTTCCGGAATCCGGATATGAGGAGAAAATTAAGATCGTTTTCAATTGGTTCATGGGAGCAAATGCCCTCAACCAGATTGTTTATAACCCCTGTACGGGCGGTTGTCATGACGGCCTGGAACAACATCACGTAAACCTCAATCAGGGGGCGGAGTCAACTATCTGTTACCTTCTAGCGCGACTCATGCTCGAGGAATCGGAAGAGCGATGAGAATTGCGGTTCTTTCCCCGATTGCCTGGCGTACGCCCCCCGATAAATACGGGCCGTGGGAGAAAGTTGCTTCCATGGTCGCAGAAGGTCTTGTGGAGTTGGGAATGGATGTGACCCTTTTCGCAACTGCCGATTCCAGGACCAGCGGCAGGCTGGAAGCTTGTTGTCCTCACCCCTATGAAGAAGACCAAAGTCTCGACCCCAAGGTTTGGGAATGCCTGCACATCAGCTATTTGATGGAACAAGCCGAAAAGTTTGACATCATACATAACCATTTCGATTTTTTGCCGCTTACTTATTCCAGGCTGATACAAACACCAATGGTGACAACAATCCACGGCTTCTCTTCCGAAAAGATCATTCCCGTTTATAAAAAGTATAACAATACGAGTGTTTATATATCTATTTCCGATAGCGACAGGCACCCCGAACTACAATATTACGACACGGTTTATCATGGTATAGATCCAAAAATTTACAGGTTTTACCCGGTTAAAAAGGACTACCTGTTATGTTACGGAAGGATCCATCCAGACAAAGGGATTCATACCGCTATTGAAATTGCGGGGGAATGTGGTATGCCTTTGATTATCGCGGGGATTATACAGGATAAGGAGTATTACCTGAACCGGGTGGCGCCCTATATTGATGACAAGAAGGTACGATACCTGGGAAACCTCGGCATGGATGAAGGCATGGCCTTGCTGGGGCAGGCGAAGGCATTGCTTCATCCCATCGATTTCGAAGAGCCATTTGGTCTCAGTGTGATCGAAGCCATGATGAGTGGCACGCCCGTTATCGCATTTGAACGCGGCAGCATGCCCGAAATTATCGAAGACGGGAAGACCGGTTTCCTGGTAAATTCACTTCCTATGGCGGTCGAAGCGGTTAAACGGCTGCCGGAAATCGACCCACAGTATTGTATAAGCCAAGCCGAACAACGGTTCAGTCAGGACGCGATGGTGGCGTCTTACCTTAAAATTTATGAGGAGTTACTAAACGGGCCCACTTCATGATCATTTTTTCAGAGCGCTTATAAGTTCCTTCATATCCACCAAGGCATAAGAAGAAGAATAATCCGACACCGCGTAGGGCAGTACGAGGCTTCCGTTGTGTATCAAAGAACCACAGGAGTAAACAACATTGGGAACATAACCCTCCCGCTCTTCCTCCAGGGGGGAAAGCAAGGGGTTGGCCAGCCTTCCGATTTCCCTGGTAGGGTCTTCAAGATCGAACAGGGACGCACCGATACAATAACGACGCATCGGTCCGACGCCATGGGTTAATACCAGCCATCCTTCTTCGGTCCAAATAGGGGCTCCACAGTTCCCGATCTGAGTAAATTCCCAGGGATACTTCGGTTCCTGTATTTTAATAGGATCGTGCCAGAGCGTGACGCGGTCTGAATACATGATGTAGTTATTTACCCCGTCTACCCTGGCCAGGACGGCATATTTGCCATTGATTTTCTTCGGAAACAACGCGAAGTTCTTGTTCTGGGCCGCTTTTCCGTGCATTGGCATGATGCGGAATTTGGTAAAGTTGGCGGTGGATAACAGCTTGGGTAAAATGGTATGTCCATCATAGGCGGTATACGTAGCATATACCATTTCTGTACCGTCGTCTTCTGTAAACCGCACAAAGCGGGCATCCTCTATGCCACGGCTTTCCGAAGGTGAAATCGGAAATATAGCACGTTCCGAAATATCCGAATCCACACTGAATTCGATATCGTAATAGGAATCGACCAGCCAGGTAATTTCGTCCAGTGCCAGTTGTCTGTCTATGTTGACATTACTGGCCGTTACCCTTTGAACCGCACCTTTCAATTGGTGGTATTCAAAGGGGTCGGGGAGGTGTTCCATAATGATCGAAGAATATTTCTTTGAAATCTTCATCTCGTTCATCTTCTCCATAAACCTGCCCTTGTCATATGACTTTTTATTGACGATTTTAGCGGTATCGATATGATGTCGCACCTTGTTCATCCTCAGGTTGTTGTTCTCATCCAGTATCCCCCTGCGAAATACGATCGAAGACAAATGGCCTTCGCCTGTAGCTCTGAAAGAAATAATGACCCGCTTTTCACCCCTTGCCAAAAAAGACTGGTCAAAATCCTCTATAATTGAAGGATTAAAAATTGCGGCTGATTCTATGGCATACTCCATGGTAGCATAGGAACCGATTAATAGCTTTTCCTCTTTAGTGAAATCGGACTTAGCCATTTTCATAAGTTCCAGCAGGGGGCTGTGATTGTTGAAATGCCGAAGGAATATTTTGGAAATATTGCGGTGCCGGCCTGCAAATTCCCTTAGCGTATGATCGAGTTGGAGGTGCACTGCCTTTTTATCCAGGCTTTTAACCCGTTTAATTAGCTCAGTGGTCCGATGCTCACCATTATTGAAAAAAAGCGCAATGATGCGACTGGAATCCGGGAGGAACCTCACATCTTTTCTGGTAACGGGAATGTGCATATGACTTGGATTACTATGGGTAAATTTTTGTTTCGCCCTGGCTGAAAACAAAAACGCTTTGATTTTTTATTTCGGGTGAAATTTAACAAACTGTCCATAATGGGCAATGCCTTATCAAACAATAGAAGGCCGCTATCTTCAAAATTAACTTTATCCCTTACCCGGCTTGCCAGGTTCTTTCGGCCAAATTATTAGAAAACGGGAACCCTTTTAATTTAGTTGGGTAGAACATTTTCGAATCATTTGAAGTCCTTGCGATTTAATTGTTCAAAGATTAGCCCGTTTAAAATTGGCTAATGGATATGAATGCACTAATTACGCTGATATCCGGTTATGTGTCCGGATAAAAAACTAAATTAGTTTTGATATAACAATTAATGTTTAAAAACTGAAACCACCAGATGAACTTAAATCAAATAACAGTACCTTCTTTGGATTTGTCAAAGTCAATTCCGTTTTATGAGAAACTTGGCTTGAAATTAATTGTAAAATCCCTACCTCATTACGCCAGATTTGAATGTCCGGATGGAGAGGCAACTTTTTCAATACACCAATCAGAAGAATTACCAAAAGGAGAAGGGATATTTGTTTATTTTGAATGTGAAAATCTTGACGAATTAATTGATGAACTTAAAGAAAAAGGCATCAAATTCGACCAGGAACCAACCGACCAAAGATGGTTATGGAGAGAAGCGAGGTTAAAAGATACAGACGGCAATCAATTGATTCTTTTTTACGGTGGAGAAAACCGATTAAATCCTCCCTGGAGAATTAAAAATCAATCAAACTAAAATAAACACTAATGTGTGCAAATTTGACTCAACCTGAAATATCTGCAGAAGATCCGGAAATGCACAAATTGAGGATTAACAAGTACATAGTTTAAACCTGAAATATCCATATTATGAAAAGAAATATTAATTATCTGCTTGTCCTGTTTATTTTAATCTCGGGCATTATTTCTGCACAAGCCGGTATTGATACATTAGCAATTAATAAGTCATTCAATTATGGAAAGTCTGTAGCGGTCTTTGGTGGCTCTGTTTCTGTGATACCACCGAGTAACAGTGCCAAAAACCTGTGGAAAAAATACTTAGGCATGACCATTACCGATTATGGAGTACCTGGCGCAGGTTTTTCTTCATTACAAGGGAAATCCCTTCAGAGACAAGTTGATGAGGCGGGAGTGTTTGATATCTATATACTTTGGGCATCTACAAATGATTACACCGGGCGAAGAGAAGTTGGGGCCTATACGGATTATACAGAATTTGATGGTTTTAATGAAGAAAAACTGACTACCCAGGCAGGAGGAATTAATTATTGCATAAAAAAGATTTATGAGATCAACCCCCATGCCGTTATCTACTTTTTTACATCAAGTAAAGCCTTCAACGAAAGAGGATCATATGACCCATTTTTAGAACAAGGCCTGGGTACATACGTTGAGATGCAGAAGAAAATCTGTGAGCTCCATGGGATAAAAGTTCTTGATCAGTTCATTTCAGGCGGATATAATATTTACAATAAGGATTTATATTATTATGATCCTATCCATATGAATGAATTGGGCTACAAAAAGATAGGGGAACTACAAGTGTCATTTCTGGCTTTTCAATAGGGAGTTAGCCAACCAATAGAAAAATGATTAAATATTTTCGGAAATTCATCATTACCTGCTGCCTGAAAACAAGCTGAATATCCAGGAATAATAATTATACAACACTGCCCGGCATATTGTCCTCTTACCATTCCCTTAAATATACATTGATAATCTGATTAGCGTTACTTTTGGGTTTATTTCAAAAAAATGTAACCCTGATGGTTAAAGGTATATATGACCGGTCCAACAGCTAAGAATGAGCTTCCATAGCATTGCTTGCTTACGCAATCATTTGTTAAAATTGAAAGGTGAAAAAAAGGAAATTAAATTTACGGGATTTAAAACATAAGGAACAAGAGGGGCACACCCATGCTAATAGGTCCGGCCAAACGGGCAAAGGCGTTAATTTAAAAGTATACCTCCCTGCATTTATAAGTTTTACAATGCTTGTAACCGGAATCACCCTGGATTATTTTAACGCAGGCTTTTTCAAAGACTGGTTACGAATCGCATGGTATGGCGTTGCCTATTTACCAGTAGGTCTTCCCGTAATAAAACAGGGATGGGAGAGCATCAGAAGAGGCGACTTTTTTACCGAGTTTTTCCTGATGTCCATTGCAACAGTGGGAGCGTTTGTTATAGGCGAATATCCTGAAGGGGTTGCGGTAATGCTGTTCTATGCCGTAGGCGAACTCTTTCAGAACGCGGCGGTTAAAAGGGCCAAAGGAAACATCAGGGCCCTGTTAGACGTACGTCCCAATGAGGCACTGGTATTTCGCAACAACGGTTTTGTTTCTGTCAATCCTGAGACGGTGGCCATAGGCGAGAAAATCCAGGTAAGGGTCGGCGAGAAAATACCTTTAGATGGTAAACTCCTTTCAGAAAAAACGTCCGTCAATACCGCAGCCTTAACGGGTGAAAGTAAACCCGACACCATTAAAAAAGGTGCATCTGTCTTTGCGGGAAGTATAAATCTGGAAAACGTAATAGAAGTTGATGTTTCAAAGGAATTTCAGGATAGTTCCATTGCCCGAATCCTGGAATTGGTACAGAATGCTACCGCGCTAAAATCAAAAACAGAATTATTTATCAGAAAATTTGCGCGTGTTTATACGCCAATTGTTGTATTCCTGGCTATTGGGCTAACATTATTGCCTTACTTTTTTGTAGATGATTATGTGTTCAGGGATTGGTTGTACCGGGCGTTGATATTCCTCGTAATATCGTGTCCCTGTGCGTTGGTAATCTCGATTCCATTAGGCTACTTCGGCGGCTTGGGCGCGGCATCCAGGAACGGAATTCTGTTTAAAGGGGCATCGTTTCTTGACACTATAACCAAAGTGAATACTGTGGTAATGGATAAGACAGGCACTGTCACTAAAGGTGTCTTTAAAATCAGGGAAGTCATTACCATTGCCCTGGAAGAGAAGGAATTTATGAAATACCTGATCGCGTTGGAAGAGCAATCCACCCATCCCATTGCCAGGGCCGTAATGGAGTATAAAGGCGAAGGAGGAGATTATAAAGCCACTAAGGTAACCGAAGTTGCCGGAAAGGGCTTAAAAGGCACAGTGAACGGAAAAGTCATACTGGCAGGAAACGTGGCCCTGCTTAAATCAAACAACATTGAAGTGCCTGGCGAAACCGGCAGGATAGTAGAATCGATGGTGATGGTTGCCATCGACGGTGAATTTGCAGGCTATGTTGTTATTGCTGATGAACTAAAGGAGGATGCGCATGAGACTATAAGACAACTGAGGCAATCGGGGATCTCCAAAATCATAATGCTATCGGGCGATAAGGATTCCATTACCCGGCAGCTGGCCAATGAATTGAAGCTCGATTGGGCCAAAGGCAGCTTACTTCCGGAAGATAAACTTATTGAAGTGGAACGGTTGAAAAAACAACCGGATACAGTCGTCGCTTTTATAGGTGACGGGATCAATGATGCCCCTGTGTTGGCTGCCAGTAATATTGGTATTGCAATGGGAGGTCTGGGCAGCGACGTGGCTATTGAAACTGCCGACGTCGTTATACAGACCGACCAGCCAAGCAAAGTGGCCAGAGCTATAAAAATCGGTCGTTCAACGCGACGTATCGTATGGCAAAATATTTCCCTTGCCTTTGGGGTTAAGGCCATTGTACTCATCTTGGGAGCAGCAGGTATTGCTAGCATGTGGGAAGCGGTTTTTGCAGATGTTGGGGTAGCATTTTTAGCAATCCTGAATGCAGTAAGATTGCAAAGTATGAGGTGGTCTGATACTTAATGGGTAGATTCCTCATGGAATAAACGGTTTATGGACGAGAGTATACAATAGATTGGAAATTTAAACGGAAATACCAAAATGAAAGCTTTTACAAAAACAAAATATGGCGGCCCGGAGATACTTCAATTTGAAGAAGTGGAAAAACCATCATTAAAAGATGGTCACATTCTAATAAAAGTGATGGCGAATTCAGCCAATCCCGCAGACTGGCATATCCTCAGGGGAAAACCATTTTTTGCCCGCGCTACATTTGGCCTGTTCAAACCTAAGGATAAAATTCCGGGGGCTGATTTTTCCGGTATTGTAGAAGCGGTAGGAAATAATGCGGACCAGTTTAAGGTTGGCGAACGGGTATTTGGAACAACATTTAAGGGGGGTGCTTTTGCTGAATTTACCTGTGCACCGGTCGAAGTTTGTGCTGTGATGCCTGATGGTACAGATTTTCCTGAAATGGCATGTGTCCCGATAGCCGGAATTACAGCTTTACAAGCACTTATCACTTATGGAAGACTCAAAAAAGGTGAGTCGGTTTTAATCAATGGTTCTTCGGGTGGGGTCGGTCATTTTGCCGTTCAGATTGCAAAGGCTTATGGTGCTGAAGTAACCGCTGTCTGTTCTGCTAAAAATATTGATTTTGTAAGGAAATTAGGCGCTGATCAGGTTATTGCATATGACAAGGAAAGTATTCATGAACACGATGGGAAATACAACCTCGTTCTTGATACACATGGCAACCTTACCCATAAAGACTTCAAACGCATGGGACAACGGGGTGTCATGGTAGGCTTCACAACGATGGCACATATGATTTCGGTACTTTTACAAAGTGCTTTTGGCAAATTCCCATTGGTTCAATTTACAGCTGTAGCAAATACAAAAGATTTAGAAACCCTGGCAACTTTGATTCAGGACGGGAAAATTAAAGTTCATATAGAAAAGACCTATTCATATAAAGCAATACCTGAAGGGATAGCATACATTGAAGCCATGCGTACTAAAGGAAAAGTAGCAATGGTCTGGGATAGCGTTGACAGCATAAAGGATATTGATAAGGAAGAAAAGAGCGCCAACCGCTAACCTTAATAAGAAGGTAATTTTTCCGTGTTTCTTCATGCTGTGGAATGGAGCATTTGTGGGGAATAGTTAAACAGTTGTGCTCTATTGACGAAACTTTTAATTTTTTAAATACTATTTTTTTTATAAACCGGTAATTTTAATAACTTGGCTATGTCATGATCGGGGTGCCGACTTTTATGGCTGAGATTATACCCGTGACTGGACAGGTAATTCTGGCCAAGGAATTCATGATAGCAAAGGGAACTGCAATGTGTAACCACATTTTGTTCCCTTTGTGTTTTTTGTACTTTTTAGCGAGATTTACCTATAACTTAAATGGTAGCGTCCAATCCCGGATTGCGCCTTTGGCTTATTGATCAACAAGTTGCTTTACCATAGTCAGTTGTATGAACGATCAGGTTAATCCGGAAACTTCAATCAGGGGAATACATCAGGCCATCGATACCTGGAAGGAAGTAGTACGGGAAAATTCAATGGAAAGGCTTCTTGCCCGGCCTTCCACCAATAAATGGTCGCTCGGGCAGCTGTGCAACCATCTCCTGGAGGCAGCAGATTATTTTTTTAAACAGGTTGTGGTTTGTTCTTCCGGCAATGAACATTCTGAAGAGCAAATGAGCGAAGCTGCGCGCATAATTTTCCGGAACAACGGGTTCCCGGATCAGCTGCTAGAAGGTCCGCCATCCAATGCAGCCACGCCCCAGCCTCTCAGCAGGGAAGACTTGCTGCATGCCCTAAATGGATTGAAGCAGCAGTTGATTGCGCTTGAAGCCAGGCTATCAAATAGTAATGGTAGAGGCAAAACCAGGCATCCGGGGCTGAATTATTTCAATGCCGGTGAATGGTTGCAATTTACCGAGATGCATTTCCGCCATCATTTAAGGCAGAAGCAACGGATAGAGGAATTTCTGGATAAGACCTACATTAAAAAATGAACACTGTTTCAGGCGTACATCCGGGTTATGCCACCGTACCTGTTCGAATAATCCAAAGGGGTCATATCCGTGATTTTTTTAAAGACATCCCTGAAAGCCTTGGGGTCTGAATAGCCTACTTCGTACATCACCTCGCTTATTGTCTTACGTCCTTTCTCGAGTTCTTTTTTTGCGGCTTCTACCTTTATCCTTTGCAAATACTCGATCACGGTATTGGCAGTCGCCTTTTTAAACCGCCGTTCAAATGTCCGGCGGCTCATGGCCATTTCATTGCAGAGTTCATCCACGGTTATCCGCTCCCGGTAATTTTTCTCCATATACTCCTGTATTCTGAGAATTTCCTTGTCGTCATGCGCTTTCTGCCCCGTAAATATGATAAATGGTGATTGACTGTTCCTGCTAATATCTATTTCAAAGATCTTGGAGGAAAGCACGGCCATTTCCCTGCCGGCGAATTTCTCGATCAGGTAGAGGTTCAGGTTGAGGGAGGAATATGCGCCCCCACTCGTGTAAAGCCCGTTTTCATCGGTAATTATTTTATCGTCTATAAGCGTGACTTCCGGGAACATTTCCCTGAACTCGCCGGCCGCCAGCCAATGGGTCGCGCAGGTTCTGCCATTGAGCAGCCCTGTACCGGCCAGTAAAAAGGCGCCTATGCAGAGGCTTGCCACCTCCGCGCCCCCTTCATACTGTTCCTTAATCCAGGGGATAAATTCGCTGTTCGCGCTTAGCACGTCCCGGTAGTTGCCATGAATGGCAGGAATGATTATCAGATCGGTGTTATGGACTTTTTCTATAGTTACATCAGGGGTGATACTGAAGATCCCGTTGCTCCGCCTTTCTTTTTTATGCGTTCCTACCAGATGGGTTTCAAACAACGGTTGCTGCCCCATCTTTATCAGGAAGTCGTTCGCCATATTGAACATTTTGTAACTGGCTTCAAGATTGCTGAGGCTGGAATCGCCCTCCGGTACGAGGATAGATATGTGTTTCATCGGGATAAGATTTTTTGCTACTGAGTTCCGGCAGATGCCTGTTAGCCAAAGTTAATACAAATAGCAAATCAAACCTGCCTGCCGCAGGCAGGTTCATAAGCAATAAGGATTCTCGAGTACAGGTTCAAGTTCAAGATCAGGATGAAGTTCAATCCTGTCAGTGGGAATCGGACTTGCCAATCAACCAAAAAACGCATTAACCTTCACCCAATTCCTCAATCTTGCCTTCAAATAAACGCATACACATTTAACCGAATACACAGTTCCTCTATTTGTCTAAAAACAGTTTTCAACTACAAGTTAAAGCCTGCCTGGGTCCCCGACTTGGTGAACCGAAGGCGGGCGCCAGTTTAAGATTCAGTTCCGGGTTCCGGGTTTCGGTTGCAGGATTTGAGTATGCTTGAATAAGGTCGCCCTTTTTCAGTTAATTATTTCAATGTTAAATAAGGGGAATCACCGGTCTTTGTTACTAAAACACGGGTAGTTAGGGGAATGCCAATCCCCTCGCCACTTCAAATTAATGTTTTCAGCTGCATTAAACAAGCAGGGATTGGGGTTCAAGGTTCAAGGAGTTCCGGGTTCTGGGTTCAATGTTCAAAGTTTGAGCATGCCTGAAGAAGGCAGCCATTTTTCTGTTTAAAATTTCATTGTTTAATAAGGTGATCACTGCTTTTTAATAAAAAATTAAAACTTGTATAGTTAAGGGGCATGCTAACCCCATCCCCATTTCAAATTAATCTTTTTGGCTGCAATAAACAAGCAGGCGCCTGGGTTCAAGGTTCAAGGTTCAAGGAGTTCCGGGTTCCGGGTTCCGGGTTCTGGGTTCCGGGTTCTGGCTTCAATGTTCAAAGTTCAGACCCTGCGAATAAACCTCGTGCTTCGTTCCTCGTTCTTCAACAAATCTGCCAGCTGTCTACTGATGGGGCATCGTAACCCCTCCCCACTTCAAATTAATCTTTTCAACTGCAATAAACTAGCAGGCGCCTGGGTTCAAAGTTCAACGTTCAAAGTTCAAGGAGTAGGTTACATCGTACTCTGCCCACTGCCACTGCTACTGCCTACTTTGTTCCGGGTGCTTGGGTTCAACGTTCAAAGTTCAAGGAGTGGGTTCGTACTCTACCCACTGCCACTGCTTGTTATTTCCTGCCCGCCTGTCTCTATAAGCCCCTTACTGCTTGTTGTAATCAGAAAATATTTCCCGGCGGTTGTCCAATTTCAGGAAAGTGAATTGTTAAAGGAGTAGAAATCATATATTTATTAACCTTTAAATCAAAACAAAATGGATGAATTCGTTTTAATTATGAGGCATGAGGATGGCGGAAAACTCGCCTCCCCCGAGCAGATGCAGCTTTGGATGAAACAGACCATGGATTGGCTCGATGGGATCGCGGCCAAGGGCAAGCTGGTAAGCCATGGTAACGGGCTTTCCTTTGAAGATGCCAGGGTGGTAAGGTCTGATAACGTTGTTACCAATGGGCCTTTCGGGGAGATCAAGGAAACCATTGGGGGCTATATTATTGTAAAAGCCCGGTCTGTTGAGGAAGCGGTAGAATTCGCAAAGGGCTCCCCGGTATTGCAAGGGGGAGGCAACAGCCTGGAAGTACGCAAAATTGCAAAATACAACCCCTAGTGTTTAAGGAGGCAAGCCCCTGGATCTTTTCAGGGGCTTATCGCTATGGAGAACAAGGAGCTAATACCGCATTTATTCAGGACGGAATTCAGCAAGATAACTGCCGTTCTGTGCAGGCATTTTGGCATGGCCCATATGGAAACTGCTGAGGATATTGCAGGCGATACTTTTCTGGCTGCCCTGGAGTTATGGCCACGGCAGGGAATCCCCGTGAATCCGGTCGCCTGGTTATATATGGTGGCTAAGAACAAAGCCAGAAACTTAATAATGCGTGAAATAACCTTCGACCGGAAAGTCAGACCGGGAATCGAAGCATCCGAAGCTGCAGCACCATTTGAGGAAATAGACCTTTCGGAAAACAACATTACCGACAGCCAGTTGCAAATGCTGTTTGCTATTTGCAATCCATCAATTCCCAAAGAAGCCCAGATAGGGCTTGCACTGCGTATCCTCTGCGGATTTGGGATAGAGGAAATAGCGGACGCCTTTCTTTGCTCAAGGGAAACTATCAATAAGAGGCTCTACAGGGCAAGGGAAAAATTGCGGGCTGTGAATGCCCGAATTGAAATTCCTTCAGAAGTGGAAATCGACGAGCGCCTGGACACGGTACTTACAACCTTATACCTCCTTTTTAATGAAGGGTATTATTCGGAGAGCGGGCATTCAACTTTGCGCCACCATCTTTGTCTGGAGGCCATGCGGCTGGCACGGCTGCTTGTGGATAACGAACGCACCGCCCGCCCTGCCGTAAATGCCTTGCTTGCCCTGATGTGTTTCCATGCATCGCGCTTTGAAGCAAGGACCAATGAGCGGCAAGAACCCGTACTATACCAGGACCAGGATGTACGCCTCTGGAACCGGGAATTGATCTCAATGGGTGGGGATTATCTGAACAGGGCTTCCGTGGGTGGCAGCATCTCAAAGTACCATCTGGAAGCTGGGATTGCATACTGGCATACCATCAAGGACGACACGGAGGAAAAGTGGAAATCCATTCTGGGTTTGTTCAATCAGCTGCTGGAACACGAATATTCGCCCATAGCCGCGCTCAACAGGGTATATGCCATCTCCAGGGTCCATGGCAGCCAAAGGGCTATTGCCGAGGCGGAAAAGCTACAATTGGTAAATAACCATTATTACCATACCTTATTGGGGGTGCTTTATGCGGAGATTGATAAAAACCATGCTCAGTTACATTTCAACAATGCCTTGAAACTGGCAAAAACCGTTGCCGACAAGGGTGTCATTCGATCCAGGCTGGCAAGCTTAGACGAGCGGCTTTGATGGATTTAGTGGTATTCCAACTTTCCAAAAGTTCCCAATTGCCGTCGCTTCTTTGCGCATAATCTAGGCAACTTCCCTTTCGAGCGCCAGATAGTGAGTAACCGTATGATGGCCGGCGAAAATTGGAATAATCTTAACAAGGCAATTATAGGGCTCTCCGTTTTTGCGGTAATTCACAAGAGTCTCAGTAACTATTTGATGCAAGTTTAATTTTTCACGTATCCGATGCCTGGCCTCAGGGCAGGTACCGCTTCCCTGAAGGAATCCCGGGGTTTTTCCCAGTGCAAACCGGGTGGGGTAGCCGGTCATTTCAGTGAACCCCGGATTTACCCAGGAGATTAGCTGCTTGTTATCTGTAAGGACCAGGGCCTCATAAAGGGTATCCACCAGAGGGGAAGGATCAGTTGTCCAGCCATATTTCTGCGCAAATTGCATTAGGATTGAACGATCCTGAGACCGCCTCCCGATTACCACCTGCCTGCGGTAACCCATTTGGGCCAGGTCCCAGCAGAGAAGGGGAGGGGTACTAATTTTAGAGTAAGCCATAATCAATAACAACGGGTTTCAAACCGACTGCAATAGAAGTTCGTTTAACAATTCACGCATAAAGGTATACAAAGATAAATTAAGGTATTCTTTCGGGCTATTTTTTATCATGAGAGATTTTGGCTAAGCCTATGGGATTTCGGTGTAAAATGAAGATTTTCAAGTTGGTATTAGCTCCACATGAATAGTTGCGGCCAGGCCCGGATAAAAATATGGTATTTATCGTTAGGGTGTGCGGGAGGCATAAATCTCCGTAAAGTCCCAGCCGGTCAGGCAACGGCCTTCCTGATAAAATTAGTACTATCCTTGAATATTTCTCCGGGAATTGCGGATATTAGCGTGGCTTGTGAACTGCTGTAACTGAAATCAGCGGCCTCTTAAGAATTACCGTAAACGGTTAATTGATGAGTATTGATCTTACCATTACGATTGTCATTATTGCCATCGGCATCTTTCTTTTTATTAGGGATTACTTCTCCATAGATACCACCTCCATTGTAATAATGGCCCTGTTTATTGTGGCCGGGGTCCTGAGTCCGGAAGAAGGTTTCGCGGGATTTAACCATCCGGCTACCCTGACCCTGGGCTGTATGTTTGTTGTCAGCGCAGCGGTCTTCAATTCGGGACTGCTTGACGGATTGAGCACCCGCATAATAAAACTTGCCAGGATTCATTATATGGTGGCACTGATAACTTTTTGCCTGATAGCAGGGTTATTCTCTGCTTTTGTAAATGATTCGGCCGTGGTGGCATTATTGTTACCCATTGCCCTGAAAGTGTGCAGGGAAACAAAAATAAGTCCCGGCATGCTGCTGATGCCCATCTCTTTTGCGGCATTATTCGGAGGCACCTGTACCGTTATTGGCACCTCAACCAATATCCTTGTAAGCAGCTATGCCTTAAAGTACGGCCTGCCGGCATTCGGGATGTTCGAATTTAGCCTTGCTGCCCTTTGTTTAATGGCAATAGGGTTCCTGTATCTCTTTATTGTTGCACCACTTTTGCTTCCCAGGGGGCAAGTTCGGCAGGATACCCTCACAAGGGAAGCCGAACGTTATATTGCGGAGGTAGTAGTTCAGGAAGACTGCCAGGATATAGGGAAGGCGGTTAGCCAATCAAAGTTGGTAAATGTTTACAATATTCAGATCCTCACACTTACAAGAAACGGGAATCGAATGTATTCCATTGGCCCGGATACAACTATTGAACGCCATGATATCATAAGGGCTGTACTGCCGCCTGATATCCTGAGCAATCTGAGGAACATCAAAGGCTATACTATCAAGGGCGACAAAAAAGTGGGTAAAGCCGATATGGAAACGGATGAAAGACATATTTATGAAGTCATCATCCCATTTGGATCGGCCTTTCATCAGCAGAGCCTTAAAAGCCTTAATTTCAGAAGGATATACAATTCAACGGTTATTGCACTCAGGCATAAGGAAGACTTGCTGCTCACCAAATTTTCGGAAGCCAGACTCAAGGAAGGGGATATGCTTCTGATTTTGGGTACTGTTGCGGAAATACAGCAACTGGCTGATGAAAAGCGGGTCGTCATCCTCTCCGAATACAAACAGGAAAAAACCAATTATAAAAAGGCCATTCCCGCCCTGCTCATTGCCCTTGGGGTGGTTTTGCTGGCTACCTTTAATATCACTTCCATCCTTATTAGCAGCATGATGGGGGCCTTACTGATGGTGGTACTGGGAATTCTGGCTCCCGCGGAAGCCTATAAAGCCGTGGAATGGAAAGTAATATTTATGATGGCCGGAGTACTTTCTATGGGCGCCGCTTTGGAAAAAACAGGCGGGGCAGATAAAATAGCAATGATAATAAACGATACCCTGGGCAGCTATAATGCACATATTACGCTGAGCATCCTCTATCTGGTAACCTTTCTGTCGACAAATGTGCTCTCCAGTAAAGCAACGGCCGCATTGATGTCGCCTATTGTCATCAGCCTAGCCGCGGCCATGGGGGTAAACGATCGGCCATTCCTTATCGCTGTTATGTTCGCCTGTTCCCTGACCTTTATGACGCCGGTAAGCTACCCTACCAATACTATGGTGTATGCCCCGGGAAATTATAAATTCAACGACTTTCTAAAGGTGGGAACCCCCTTGAATATAATTACCTGGATAGCGGCATCCCTTATCATCCCATACTTTTTTCCATTCTAAATATTCGGATTACGCCTTTCATTAAAGGAGTATGACAGCCATAGAGAAAAGCTGATACGGGATAAGTTGAAAAACACGACTAGCCCGGTGATATTTTCCCTTGTCACTTGACATATCCTGAGACCATATTTTTTCGAGGATCAGGGAAAAGGAATCCATTGGTGGGGCGTAATGCTCAGAACCCGACAACAGGATAAGGACTTCTTCTGAAGATCCACTCAATCACAAAAAATATATATATTTTAGCCAGGTACTGAAATAAGGTGCCGAATCATATCCTCACACCATGAATACCACAGCTATAGATACCTTTGTAAACAGACTTTTCGACGAGATAGAAACACGAATTTCCGATTTCAGGGACAGCGAACCGGATTGGAGTATTTCTGAGGGGAATGTCGCGATCTGCATCATAACCGATACCGGAAAGATTTATGGGAAGGTTTATGGGACCGAGAAAATTAAACAACGCGGGTTTTTTAAGGTAGCCTACCAAAAAGCCAGCCAGGTATGGATTACAGGCTATAAGACCGGAGAATACGAAAGTATCGTTTTTGGGGGCGACATGGATCCGGAAGATTCCCCCATCGAATTGCCTGACCTTATAGGCTGGGTAGGGGGGCAGCCCATCCGGCTTGATGATGAGACCCAATTATCAATTGGTTTTAGCGGGTTCAGGGGATTTAATGACATCGCAATAGTTAAGGATGCCGTAGCTACAATTAGGTCCGCTACAAAAGGTTAAAATGAATACAGTTTCCGGTAGCTCCATTCGTTCTAGCTAGAGTCTGCCCGGATTACCTGGTACCGGCTTCACTGAAACTTAGGAGAAGAGCTGCGCACCATTGATTAAAGTAAGAGGGCCGGGTGCTGGCCTTGAACACAGGCCGCCGGACAATTGGATTTAGCCTATTTAAAGTACACTTTGACAAACTAAAGTTACAATTCAACAAGAAAATAAGTGCTTATGAGAAATGCTTATATGTCGGATACGAAACGCTATGAAAAAATGAAATACAACCGCTGTGGAAGAAGTGGTTTGCTTTTACCCGTAGTTTCCCTTGGGCTTTGGCACAACTTCGGGGGCGTTGATGTGTATGAGAATGCAAGAAATATGCTGCTTCGCGCCTTCGACCTGGGGATTACACATTTTGATCTGGCCAATAATTACGGCCCTCCTTATGGTTCGGCGGAGGAGACCTTCGGAAGGGTGATGAAAAGTGACTTCCGTCCATACCGCGATGAAATGATCATTACCTCTAAGGCGGGATACGATATGTGGCCCGGGCCTTATGGGGAATTCGGTTCGAGAAAGTACTTAATTGCCAGCTGCGATCAGAGCCTGAAACGCATGGGGTTGGAATATGTGGATATCTTCTACAGCCACAGGCCGGATCCGGATACGCCTTTGGAGGAAACAATGATGGCCCTGGACCAGATCGTGAAATCGGGAAAAGCGCTTTACGCGGGGATTTCTTCCTATTCACCGGAACAGTCGCAGCAAGCCATCGATATTTTGAAATCCCTCGGGACCCCCTGCCTGGTACACCAACCCTCCTACAGCATGTTCAACCGATGGGTGGAAGACGGGTTGCTCGACGTTTTGGAGAAGAACGGTGTTGGCACCGTGGTGTTCAGTCCGCTCTTCCAGGGGCTTCTTACCGATAAGTACCTTAAAGGCATTCCCGAAGGATCCCGGGCCTCGAAAGCCGGGACTTATCTGGATACTAATGCCATTACCCCGGAACGGGTGGAAAAAGTGAAAAAACTGGCCGAAATTGGCAGGAAAAGAGGGCAGAATATGGCCCAGCTGGCCCTTGCCTGGGTTTTAAGGGATAAACGGGTGACCTCGGTAATAATAGGGGCCAGCAAAGTTTCCCAGATTGAGGACGCTGTAGCCATCCAGGCCAGGCTCGATTTCAGTAACGAAGAGTTACAGGAAATCGAAGCGATCTTAAAATAAATCCGCGTGAATGCCAGGCCCGCTTCCGTTCCATAAGCCTGGTTGTTATTCGGAAAGAATGTCTCCGGGTGCGTGATTAAAGCGTATAGACGGTTGCCACAAAATTGGGTACAATACGGCTTAAGATTATTTACTGATCCGGATCGATCTTTTCCTTAAAAAAGAGATTGAAAAGACGATATTTTTCCCCGTCGTATTTTTCAAGGAAGATGTTGCTCCTTTTTGAAAGCCCGTCTTCCATCAGGTAGCTAAAAGGCGCAAGCGTATTGAAGCTTCTGAACACTTCCTTGGAAACGGCCAGGATGGGCAAAGCAAGGATCATCCCGGAAACCCCCCAGCTAATCCCGCCGAAGAAAAGGCCTAATATTATAAAAAGCGGATTAATTTTTATACTTGGGCCCATGACATTCGGGCTGATCAGGTTGCCCTCAATTTGCTGTACTGCTATATAAAGGGCCAATACCGCCCAGGGTTCCCAGCTTGTGCCCGGTAACAAAAGCATATAGGTAAACGGCAGCACCCCGCCTACAGTGGTGCCGACATAAGGAATGATTTCGAGAAAGCCTGCCAGGTAACCCCAGAAAAATGGATAGGGAACCCCAATTATCCATAACCCCATGCCGATCAAAAAACCCAGGATAAGGATCACAAGCCCTTGCCCCATCATATATCTGTTTGTAAGTCTTTGAACATGAATGCAAAGATTTTCTACTTTCTCCCGCTTGTCGTCCGGGCTTTGAGCGAGCAAAAAGTTTTTGATCGCCGTTCTGTACAGCAGCAGGAAGTAGGTAATAAGGATAACCAGGATTGTATTGGCTATGATTGTCGATCCGGACTGCACCGTTTCCTTAATCAGGCCAAGCGGTATGTCGACCAGTGCCGCCGTATGTTCAGTAACCCAGCCGGCAGTGGTTTCAGGGTCTATCTGAAACTGCCTGTATAGCCAGTCCGTAATGGTTAACAGCCCATCCCGGGCTTTCTGTTTAACCGGGGGCAGATCCTGGAATAAGATCCAGGCCTGATTGAAAAAGAAAAACAACAAAGCTATCAAGGGTAACCCAAATACCAGGTAAGAAGCCAGAATGCCCAGAATCCTGCTGCGCGACTTCGACTCAAAAAAAGCCGCGATGGGCTTTAACATCAGGGCAAAAAAAAACTGAATAAGAGGGGAATAAAAACAACCTTCAACATAATAAACAGCCAGATGACCAGTATACTTATCGCAAGGAAATAGAAAATATTTGGCAGGTTGATAGAATATTTCTTCATTGATTAAAAGTGTTGTACGTTTATGCACTCACTTGCATGGCTTTTGTTGATGCCCCTTCGCGGAAAGGCTTTATAAAAGTATAGAATATGTGAAGTTGTGGGCATGATAATTATCAATAATTTTCCTACTAGTTGCAAAGTACATTGTTGTATTTATAAATCAGATATTAAATTCATGAAGAAGAACAACAAAAACATTACGGAAATTCTTACGCCATACCTGAATGAGCAGGGAATAAACTGGCAGGCTCTCCTTTCTGAAGTAATTTCCCATTTTGATTGTACCACCGGTACGATTCACCTCCTGGAACCCGGTACAATCCTGTTAAAATTGAAGGCCCAACAGGGCATTCCGGAATTTTTGCTCCCAAAGGTAACAGAGATCCCCATAGGGAAAGGGATGGCCGGGATAGCGGCAGAACGAAGGAAACCGGTGGAAATGTGCAACCTGCAAACGGATACCTCCGGGGTGGCACGCCCTGCTGCCCGGGAAACAAAGGTAGAAGGTTCGGTGGCTGTGCCTATGATGCTGGAAGGGGATCTGTATGGTACCCTGGGCATAGCTAAACCCGTTCCCTATGATTTTACGGAAAAGGAAATAGAGAAACTATTGCTGATAGGGGAGGCGGTAAGCCGAGTGGTACGCGGTTAGGGGAAAAGATTTAATGGCTATGAATAGTGCCAGCCCTTACATTCCCGTATTGGTAACAAAAGCGATTTTCTTGCTGTCGGGCGACCAGCTCGGAACATTGATGCTTCCCTGGCCCCCATAGATATATCCAATGACCCGGGGCTCTCCGCCTTCGTAGGGCATAATGCGTAAAAGGCAATGCTTGTAGAAGGGATGGTCTGCCGGGTCGATATCGCTGGGGAATGAGATAAAAACAATCCATTTTTGGTCCGGGCTCACATGCGGGAACCAGTCGTTATAGGCATCTGAAGTTAAGCGTACAGGGTTTTCGCCGTTGGCATCCATCCGCCATAGGTCCATGTCACCTGCCCGCATGGAATTGAAAAAGATATACTCCCCGTCCGGGCTATATTCCGAACCGTCGTCAAGGGTAGCTTCATCCGTCAGTTTTGTTTCCTTTCCGGTAGCAACGTCAACGGCGATGATATTATAGACACCTTCCCGGTTCCCGGTAAAGATCATCGTTTTATTGTCTGGCGACCAGCCATGTAAGTAGGAAGCTCCCACCTCCGGTTTGGTGACCCGTTTTGGGATGGAATCCCCTGCGGCCGGCAGGTAGTAAATGGCGGATGCTCCGTCTGTATCCCTGTCATGATGGCTGATCCCAAGTAGTGAACCATCAAAGCTTAATACATGGTCGTTATTATTGTTCACCGCAAAGCCCGTGTTCAGGGGGCGGATATCATTAGCTTGAAGGTCGTAGGTATACAATTGCCCTTTTGAATTATAAATCAGGGTGTTACCGTCCGGGGTCCAGTTAGGCGCCTGAATGGAGTGGGCTGAACGGTACAGCACTTTCCTGTGGCCGCTTGCCACGTCCATGATCTCAAGGTTGCTGCCCAGGTAATCGCGGTAGGGCCTGAAATCGGGGGCCACCGGCTGAATAATTCTTACATTACGGTAAACGGCGGTTTCCAGCACGTTCGGGTTATGGGAGCAAACATATATTCCCACATAAACCTCGTTGTCAAGGGCAATCTCCTGCACTTCCACACTGGTGAATACTTCCCCGAAGCTGGCGGTCGACATGATAAATGTAGTTCCCTTTCGCTCCAGTTGAATGACATCCGGGGCTTTGTCTGCGGAAGGAGTTTCTTCGGTTTCACCACCCCTTTCCTTCCGGTATTGCAGGGAAGTAAGCCCATCTCCGTGTACAGCGGCATTCACATGCATGGAATTTGGGTCGAGGTTGTTCTTTACAATCCAGCCAGCTTTGCGATGGGGATCCACCCCCGCACCGTTAAACTTTACTTCCGCGCGAAGGATAAAGTCTCCCTGCAGCGTTGTCCAGAGGTAGTGAAATTCATCGGAACCATACCACATATTACTCCCTGCGCCTCCAAGGTGGTATGTCTGCTCTTCCTGAGAATAATTGGCATGCCCTTTTATTTTGCAGTCACCAATATCCGTGTTGTCGTCAAATATACCTATGGTGTTCTGGGCCCCGGCTTGTTGAAAAAGGAAGAAGGATACCAGTAGGCTGTATATAATTGATTTCATTTAAATGTTATATTTTGTTCAATATAGGGATAGAATATTGTTTTAGCTTGATTAAAATTGTTGTAATTCTGTTCATTTTGTGAAATTCCATACGACCCTGGTTATGATATCAGGCACAACTATGTGATCGAAGCTTTATTAATTCGTATTAAAGGCGGCGGTTGACAATTGATAGTGATGTGACAATCAATTATTTGGTCATAAACCCACACCCTGAAAGACTCAAGAGAACACATGTCTCAGTTCCGGGAGGTAGAATGAAACGATAGCTTTTTATACATGTTATATTCATTATAAATACTATTTTTAAGAACCTGAAGGGGGTAGTAATAGTCTTTCAGCAACAAATCGACATTTAAAATTATGGGAACAAGACGAAATTTTTTACAGAAAACGACATTATCCGCACTCGGATTGCCAATATTAATGAATCAGGCCAGCCTGTACGGGGCCCCGTTATTTGCCCAGGATGGCCCTATACTGCGTGTTGCCATTATGGGTCTTGGCAGTTACGGCACCCGTGTTGCGGAGGCTATGCAGGCCTGTACCAGAGCCAGGCTGGTGGGCGTCATCAGTGGGACGCCTTCCAAGGTTGCCTCCTGGCAGCAGAAATACGGGATCCCTGCAGCCAACTGTTACAACTATGAAAATTTCGACCGCATTGCCGATAATCCCGAAATAGACGCTGTCTATGTTATCACCCCCAACGGGTTGCATAAAGATCAGGTAATCAGAGTGGCAAAGGCAGGCAAGCACGCCATTTGCGAGAAACCTATGGCCATCAACGCGGCGGAAGGGGAAGAAATGGTTCAGGCCTGTAAGGCTGCTGGCGTTAAATTGCTGGTAGGTTACCGGATGCATTTTGAGCCCAATACGGTAGAAGTCATCCAAATGCGGAAGGCAGGGGAATTCGGAAAACCGCTGTTTTTCCAGGGTCAATCGGGCTTTAGGATTGGCGACCCCAACCAGTGGCGATTAAACAAGGAGTTGGCCGGGGGTGGGGCGATGATGGACATTGGCGTCTACTCCATAAATGGTGCACGCTACATGATTGGGGAGGAACCGGTATGGGTAACCGCCCAGGAGACAAAGAACAACCCTGAAAAATTCAGGGAGGGGGTTGATGAAACCATACAGTTCCAGATGGGTTTCCCCGGAGGTGCGGTAGCCTCCTGCCTGTCGACCTATTCCATGAACAACCTCGATAGATTTTTCCTGAACGGGGAAGACGGATTTGCTGAAATGCAGCCTTCAACAGGTTATGGGCCAATTAAGGGACGCACTCACAAAGGGGCGTTACCCCACCCTCATATCACCCACCAGACACTTCAAATGGATAACATGGCCGCAATAATTTTTGATGACTTCCAACCCGTTGCGCCAGTAGATGGCGAGGAAGGCCTCCGTGACCTCAGGATTATCGATGCTATTTATGAAGCGGTAGTTACCGGAAAAAAGGTACAGTTTTCTTAACACAATACCGCGCACTAGTCATTTTAAGAGAATTTAAAATCTCAAGATTCATGCACCGGCCGCCTTATCCAAGTGCTGAGATTGCCATTAACAAGGCAAATATGGATGAGACGATAAGCAGAATGGGGCCAGATAACCCGGATACCAAAGTGTGGTGGGTTGTTGATTTGCTAAATTGGAAACTACGCATGTTAATACTTTTGAGAACAACACTAATTCAATAAATTATGAAGAACGTACTGCAACAGATCATTGCAAAGCAAAAGCAGGAAGAAACGAGTTATAAGGTTTCCCGGGAAGCTGAGACTGTAAACCCCAAAACCGGGGAAGACCGGCGTAATTTTTTAAAGAAAACCGCGTTGGGCGGGATTGCCCTCACCAGCTTTATGGGCTATTCATTCGAGGATTCTGTTGCGGCAACAACCTCAAAGGTGAAGCGTTCATCGGCTCCTTCGGATTTAAAGATTACGGATATGCGCTATGCCCTTACCGCTGTTATGGGTGGTACTGCCATTATACGAATAGATACCAACCAGGGGATCTATGGTCTCGGGGAGGTGCGGGATGCTGCAGATGTACGGTATGCACTTTTCCTGAAGAGCCGTATTCTGGGCAAAAACCCCTGCAATGTGGAAATGATTTTCAAAAGCATCAAGCAATTTGGCGGGCCTGCCCGGCAAGCAGGTGGCGTGTGTGCCGTGGAAATGGCCCTGTGGGATATTTGCGGGAAAGCCTATGATGTCCCTGCCTGGCAATTACTTGGTGGAAGATACCGGGATAAGGTGCGCCTGTATGCCGATACTCCGCAGGCCGACAACCTTGACGAGCAAAAAAGACTGATTGATTTCAGGATGAATACCCAGGGTTATACCTGGCTGAAAATGGATGTTGCCATATCTTCATTGCCAAGAAATTCCGGAGCACTTGTTAATGACGAATTTTGGAGGGATCAGGACGGGCGCCTTTCCCAATGGGGGGATATGCGAAATTATATGTCTTATGCAAATACTGCCCACCCATTCACACAGATTCAGATCACTGAGAAAGGACTGGAGATGCTATCGCAGCAGGTTGCCGGGATCAGGGAGATGGTTGGATGGGAAGTACCAATCTCTACCGATCACTACGGACATTTCGACCTGAATAACGGTATTCGCCTCGGAAGGGCCCTTGATAAATACCGGCTGGCCTGGCTGGAAGACATGATCCCATGGCAGCATACCGACGAATGGCGCACCATCTCGGAGGCCCTGGAAACGCCAACCACTACGGGAGAGGATATTCATTTCCTGGAAAATTTCAGACCGCTGATTCATAAACGCTCAGTGGATATTGTTCATCCGGACCTGGCATCCTCCGGAGGCTTGCTCGAAACCAAGCGAATTGGCGATTACGCCGAGGAATTCGGTATCGCCATGGCCATGCACCAGGCCGGCACCCCCGTGTCGTTTATGGCTAATGTACATTGTGCTGCCGCTACTCAGAATTTTCTGGCCCTGGAACACCATTCTGTAGATATCCCCTGGTGGGAGGATTTGGTGAAAGTAGTAGGAGGAGGGAAAATGATAGACAAGGGCTTCGCCCCCGTACCGCTTACCTCCCCGGGCCTAGGGATTGAACTGAACGAGGAGGTGGTGAAGGAACACCTTGATTCCAGGGATAAGAGCTTCTTTAAACCAACCCCGGAATGGGATGAACCGCGCTCTCATGACAGGACTTACAGTTAGCTATAAAGCATGGCCTGCCTGCGTTACATGCTGTCATAGGTAATGTGAGGTGTGGCTAACAAACACGCCACGGCCGTATGACTATTATTCATTGTCAGTTTTATTACTATTTGAGTTAGTTTAGTTTATTCCGAAGGCCGCCCTGGAAAATTTCCCCGGGGGCCCTCCTTTAAAAATCACCTCCCTCCGCCTGTCGGCTCCACAGCAAAGCCACTTTGCGGATCACAGGGCTTTAAGATCGCCACTGATATGAGAAACAATCGCAGGAATTTCATTAAAAAAGGGTCCGCCCTGGCAGCCACTCTCTCCCTTAGCCCGCTCGGTTACGCAGCTGGCAGGGAGGCACCGGGACAAAATGCTACGAAGGGGCTTAAAGTAACCAACATGGCGCTGGATGCCGGGATGGAGATGAGTAATGCCTATTTCTGGGGTATAGAGGCCCATGATCACCTGATAGCTCTTGCGAAGCAGATGGGGGCTTATGGGGCGGTAGCAGGGATAGACTCCCGCCTTTTTAAAAACCCGGACGCAGCTCCCTGGGAATTGGAGTCCGTGAAGAATGTGGTGGATTCCTGGAAGGCAGTCGGCTTGCACTACAATGTTGTGGAAGGGCCACCGACCCTGGGTGCTAAAACAAAATTGGGACTTGAAGGACGCGATGAGGAAATATCGAATTTCATCACTTTAATGAAAAACCTGAAACGTACGGGCATCGACTGTATCTGTTACAACTGGATGCCGGTTATCAGTTGGGCACGTACTTCAGTAGACAGCCCCGGGAGGGGAGGTGCCCTTATGACCGCATTCGACTACGAATTGATAAAAGATAAACCATTAACGGAATACGGGGCTTTTTCTGAAGATCAGTTATGGACCAGTCTCGGGTATTTCTTAAAGGCCGTAGTGCCGGAAGCCGAGGCGCTGGGAATGAAATTGGCCCTCCACCCCGACGACCCGCAGGTACACAGCATCCAGGGGATTCCCCGCATAATGAATTCGGTGGAAAATTTTGACCGGATGCTGAATCTCGTGCCAAGTGACTACAATGGGGTTACCATGTGCCAGGGCAACTTTTCACTGATGCAGACAGACATTCCGGCATTGATACGCCGCTGGGGCAAGGCCGGAAAAATCCATTTCGTACATTTCCGTAATGTCAGGGAGCTGAGCGGGAACCTGCCCAGTACCCTATTCACTGAAACCTTCCACGATGAGGGCGATATAGACATGTATGAGGCCATGAAGGCCTATTACGACATAGGGTTCCGGGGGGCGATCCGGGCCGATCATGTGCCGACTATGGCCGGGGAAGAAAACACCCGTCCCGGCTATATGACCCTTGGGAACCTCTTTGCCATAGGCTATATCAGGGGCCTGGCCGAAGCTGTGAGTAAAGAACGGGGAACCCAGCAGGAATAATACAGCCGTAAACATAACAAAAATATTATTTTTATGAACCATTACACTATAAAAATGAACAGGAAAATCAGTTTCGTCCTCATTTTCTGCCTGGGTATCTGGTATGCGGCCGCCCAAAGGGTTGGGGCAAGCCCCGAGGATGTAAAGGTGCTGACTTCACAATGGGAAGGGGAACGATTCGGCGACGGTCGCCCGAAGGTGCCCGACCTTGTACTGGAACGTCTTAAGAAGGCAACCCTGGAACAGATATGGGGGTATATGTACCACCGCGGTTACCGAAATCAGGTGGCCAAGGACTGGATCATCCTTAAACCGGGGGAAACCATGACAGGCAGGGCGGTGACTGCGCAGTTTATGCCTTCGAGGCCCGACCTGGACAGCCTCGTCGTAGCCCGGGGCAAGGCCGAAGGCCGGTCCCAGCATGGTGGTATTAACATTTGGCCCATCGATATCCTTACCAAAGGGGATATTTACGTGGCCGATGGCTATGGGAAAGTGAAAGACGGGACCCTTATTGGTTCGAGCCTTGGGAATGCCGTATATGGCCGGACAGGCAAGGGAGTGGTATTTTACGGTTCTGTACGGGATATGCAGGAATTAAAACAAACGGAGGGATTTAATGCCTGGATCAAAGGCCATGATCCTTCATATATAAAAGATATGACCCCCACGGCTATTAATGCCCCTATCCGTATCGGGGAGGTCACGGTCTTTCCGGGGGATGTGGTTTTTGCCAATGAATATGGAGTGGCTTTTATCCCTTCACATTTGGTGCAGGGTCTTGTTTCGGCTTCTGAGCTCACCGCCCTGCGCGATGAATTTGAAAGGGTGCTGTTGCAGGAAGGCAAATATCCAAGCGGGGAGATCCATGGTGACTGGTCTGAAAAGATAAAGGACGAATACCGTGCCTGGTTTGCCAATTATCCGGGTGAACTTACCGTAACTAAAGAGGATATCGAGAATTACCTCGCCGAAAAGAGCAATGATTAGAAACTGAACAAATCCAGGTGGTCTCCCCAGCGGGATACCCTTTATTAATTTTAACCCGTAAACCAGCTTACACCAATGAACCTGAAATGTGCTTCCTTTCTAGTGTTAATGGCTACTTTGACATTTTTTTCGCAACTTTCCGCCCAAACAATCCCCAGAGACGAACTTGTTTTCCTGACTTCGGAATGGGAGGGGGAACGCTTTGAAGACGGACGACCAAAAATCCCGGATGGGCTTCTGGATCGGGCTGAAAAGATCGGGATTGATGATGCCTGGACGGTTTTGAAAAACGAAGGTTATACCAACCAATTTGAAGGTAATTGGAAAATGGTACACCGGGATGTTCCGGTAGTGGGGAGGGCGCTCACTGCCCAGTTTATGCCCGGCAGGCCCGATGTGGAAAAACAGATAAAAGCAAGGGGGAATATCGCCGGGCGCATGGGCAATACGAATTCATGGCCCATTGAGATGTTGTCTGAAGGGGACGTGTATGTGGCAGACGGTTTCGGAAAGATCGATGCCGGGACCCTGATGGGGGCAACCCTGGCGACATCCATTTTTAGCAAATCGGGTAATGGCGTGGTTTTTAACGGGGCCGCCCGTGATCTTGAGGCTATAGCTGAAATTGAAGGGTTTAATGCCTTTGTTCGCGATTTTCACCCTTCTTTCCTTGAGGAAATGGTGCTTATGGGGCTCAATTCACCCATCCGGATCGGCGGGGCAATTGTTTTACCCGGAGACCTGGTAATTGCCAAGGAAGAAGGTGTACTTTTTATACCTGCCCACCTAGCAGAGCAGGTGGTTTCGACCGCCGAATTTGTAATCCGAAAAGACCTCTTTGGATTCGAAATGGTGAAGTCCGGCCTTTATTCAACCGGGGAGATCGACAGCCAGTGGACCGACAAAATCAAGGATGATTTTTTAAAATGGCTAGAATCGCAGCCCGAACTGGGGACCATGAACAGGGCTGAATTGGACAAAGTCCTGAGCAAACGGACCTGGTAGGCGTCATGCGGCGTGGTACAGCCAAACGGATGCAAACAGATTGCGCGAAATAGCAAGGACGAGTAGCGCCCTCTGTAAACCAGTATAAATTGCTTCTTGTAAAGAGCCCTTTTTTAAAGCCAAACCACAAACCTGAACCATTTTGAAAAAACTTAACATTTATTCAATTTCCCTGGGCCTTGCCCTGCTGTTTCTACTATTGGCCCTCATAATGATATTCAGTGGGGCGATTGCGCAGGCCGGTCCGGTTATCATTGCCATTTTTGCCTTACTGGCCTTGGGGTTCGCCGGGTATAAATCGCTGAATGGTTATGTTTTTACCGCCATGATCTTCGCCGGGGTGACCCTGGCGATGTATTATCCGCAGCATTTTATTTTTATCGGGGACTTCAAGCTTACCGCACTGATCATCCCCCTGATCCAGATCATCATGTTCGGGATGGGCACCTCAATGAGCCTGAAGGATTTCGGGGCCGTCATCCAATCCCCCAAAGGGGTCATGGTGGGTGTAAGCGCCCAGCTGATGATCATGCCCATTATGGGCTTTGTCCTGGCCAAGGCCAGTAATTTTCCGCCGGAGATCGCTGCCGGCATTGTCCTGATCGGTTGCTCTCCCAGCGGGGTGGCTTCCAATGTGATGGCCTACCTTGCAAAGGCCAACCTGGCCCTGTCTATTACCATCACCTCTGTCTCCACCCTGCTGGCGCCCTTTGTGACCCCCCTTTTAATGAAACTGCTGGCCGGCGAGTTCATCGCCATCGATGTAATGGATATGATGTGGAGCATTGTTCAGATGATCATCCTGCCGATCGTTGCGGGCCTGCTTTTTAACCGCATCTTTGGTCGCAAAACCCAATGGCTGGATAAGGCCATGCCTATCCTCTCCATGCTGGCCATAGGGATCATCATCACGATCATCACGGCGGCCGGGCGCGACAGCCTGATCGACATAGGCGGCCTTTTACTGATGCTGGTCCTGATCCATAATGTTTTCGGCTATCTGCTGGGGTACTGGTACGCCAAATTGCTGCGCCTGGGGGAGCAGGATGCGCGCACTATCGCCCTGGAGGTGGGGATGCAAAACGGGGGGCTGGCCTCGGGCATAGCCAATTCCCTGGGCAAGATCACCACCATGGGCCTGGCGCCGGCCGTGTTCGGTCCCCTGATGAATATTACCGGGTCTGTCCTGGCCTCCTACTGGCATAAGAGGGCGCCTGATGGAGGCCCGAATTTAGAGTACGAAAGTAATAGCAGGCAGTAGCAGTAGTAGTTGGCAGAGGCTGATAGGTGTAATTGTTTATTTGGAATTTGTGATTTGGAATTTGTGATTTTCCTTTTGGACTCCCGTCACCTGTGGTAAACAAGTCCCGTTAGGGGCTGAATGTTGGTAGAAGGATTGATGAACGGGAAATATTTGTGCCTTTAGGTACAACAAATGTGATATTTCGTTCAACCCATTTATCATTAGTAAGAGGAAAGCACACCCAAGTCATTTCGAAAGAGCGAAGCGACTGAGAAAACTCACCTCCTTCGGCAATAAAGCCAGTGGATTAGTAAGCAGGAGCAATAGTAGATAGCAAAGTACGAAGTATGAAAGATGCTGATGAAGGGGAGAAATTCCTTAGATTAATAAACCATTATTAAAAAACCAAATACAACTAGCATGAAAAAAGTAGTGACTTTCGGGGAGATCATGTTGCGCCTGGCACCCCCCGGTTTCCTTCGTTTCTCCCAGACCAGCCATTTCGAGGTGGTCTACGGCGGTGGGGAATCCAATGTAGCGGTTTCCCTTGCAAATTATGGCATCCCCACCGAGTTTGTAACCCGACTTCCCGATAACGACCTTGGTCACTGTGCCCTGATGGAAATGCGCAAAAGGGGAGTGGGTACCTACAATATCCTCTTCGGGGGCGACCGCCTGGGGATTTATTTTCTGGAGACCGGGGCCGTTAGCCGCGGCAGCAAGGTGGTCTATGACAGGGCGCATTCGGCAATGGCCGAGATCCGGGCAGGGATGATCGACTGGGAAGTGGTTTTCGACGGCGCCCAGTGGTTCCACTGGACCGGTATTACCCCGGCAATCTCCCAGGGGGCGGCCGATGCCTGCCTGGAGGCGGTCAAGGCGGCAAGGAAACTGGGCCTTACCGTTTCCACCGACCTGAACTACCGGGCCAAGCTCTGGAAGTACGGCGTAGAGCCCGAGGTCATTATGACCGAACTCACCTCCTATTGCGATATCATCCTGGGCAATGAAGAGGATGCTGAAAAACACTTCGGCATCAAACCCGAGGGCCTGGATATCACCACCCAGGGAGAACATGTGAAGGGCGAAGCTTTTTTATCGGTCTGCCAGCAGATGATGCAGAAATTCCCTAATGCCAAAAAGGTGATCACTACCCTTAGGGGTTCCATATCGGCCTCCCACAACTCCTGGGCCGGGGTACTCTACGACGGAAAGACCCTGTACAAATCGCCCGAATACCAGATCACCCACATCGTCGACCGGGTAGGCGGGGGTGATTCCTTTATGGGCGGACTTATCTATGGCCTGATAAAACATCCTGAAGACGACCAGAGTGCGCTGAACTTTGCCGTGGCCGCCTCCTGCCTGAAACACACCATAATGGGCGATGCCAACCTGGTGACGGTGGAGGAAGTACAGAAACTCATGGGGGGCGATGCCTCCGGCAGGGTTGCCCGTTAGCACACCCAATAAATTCACCCGGCAAATCAACGCTTTCGTTTTTACAGGCCCATTATTATAAGTATCTTTAAAAGCTTTGAACCTATGGATAAGAATCACGGCTTTAACCCAACGCCTATGAACCGTCGAAAATTTGTATACGCCTCCATGGCAGCTGGCACCCTGCCTTTTATGGCTTCGGCTGGCATTCATAGAGCAACGCCTGCGGCCGACAAAGAACTTTACGAGCTCCGGACCTATGAAGTAAAATTCCGGGCAAATCCTCAGCATTTAAAGGACTACCTGAACAATATCCTCAAACCCTCCCTTATGAAGCAGGGTGTAAATCATTTTATGGTTATGGGGGAGTACGGGCTGTCTGATCCCGCAAAGCTACGCGTGTTAATCAGTTATCCTTCGGCCGAAATTTATGTCATGGCCCAGCAACTTCAATCAGATCCTGACTACCTTGCCCTTGCAGGCGATTACAATGCCATTCTGCCCGAAGATGCCCTGTACAACCGCTACACCTCTTCCCTCTTACTGGCCTTTGACGGGATGCCAAAAATGCAGCAACCTTCCGTAGGAGCCTCCCTTTTTGAACTGCGCACTTATGAAGGCTTCAGCGAGGATGCGGTGAGGCGAAAAATTAAGATGTTCAATGAAGGGGAAATCACTATTTTTCTGGACACCGGTTTATCTCCTGTATTTTTTGGCGAGGTGATCGCCGGGCCCTCCCGTCCGTGCCTTACCTATATGCTACATTTCGCCGATATGGAGGAACGCGACTTAAACTGGCAAAAGTTTGGTCCGCATCCCGACTGGAAGAAGTTAAGCGCCATGGAGGAATATGCCAATACGGTATCAAATATCCGACGGTTGTTTTTAACCCCGATTGGATGAAAACATCAGGGGGCACGCATAGGATGCACAAAAAGCGATAATGTTTGGCAGTTGTTTCCGGCCTGCATCATGCCGTTAAAACACAAGACGAAATCATGAGCCTGATATGCCCAGAAGCAATACCCGCAATAATTATCTATAAAATAGTATTATCATGAAAAAGAAATCCAAGACCTATCCGATTACTGGAAAAACAACCGTTTTATTCAGCATCCTGCTTTGCCTGGCTATGTTTTCCTGTGGAGAAAGCGATAAGAAAGAAACTCAGGATACAGGGTTAAAATTCAGCCAGGATAATGCCGGAATAAAGGTTCCCGAAGGTTTCCGGGTGATCCGGGTAGCCGATTCCCTTGGCGCGCCACGTCATATTGCCGTAAACTCCGGCGGGGGTATTTATGCGAAACTTCGCCAGCCTGTAGATGGCAAGGGGATTCTATACCTGGAAGACAAAGACGGGGATGGGGTTGTGGATTCAAAAACAGGCTTTGGCAGTTACGGGGGGACGGGGATTTACCTGGATGACACCCATTTATACGCGTCCTCTGACGAAGAAGTCTTTCGGTACCCGCTTGCAGCGGACCAAAGTGTTGTGGATACAGCTGCAGTGGATACGGTTGTTACCGGCCTGATTGCCCGCAGGTCTCATGCTACCAAATCTTTTACCCTCGACGGGAAGGGTAATCTGTATGTTAATATCGGCGCGTACTCCAATGCCTGTCAGGAGGTAGACAGGACTTTGGGGTCTCCGGGAATGCAACCCTGTACCATCCTCGATTCTGCTGGCGGTATCTGGAAATTCCGCACAGATAAAACACTTCAGAGCTATGGCGATGGGCTTCGTTACGCCACCGGCCTGCGAAATGTGGTTGGCCTGGATTATGACAAATCAACAGATCAACTTTATGTTACCCAGCATGGACGTGATCAGTTTAATACGCTGTTTCCTGATCTGTACGACCAGGAGGCTTCGGCTAACCTCCCGGCCGAAACTTTATATGCCATCAATGAAGGAGACGATGCAGGATGGCCTTACATATATTATGATCAGATAAAGAAGGAAAAAATACTATCCCCTGAATACGGGGGCGACGGGGAGCAAACCGCAGGGGAGGATGCCATTGATCCCCTTGTTGCCTTCCCGGCGCATATGGCGCCCAACGCCATGCTTTTCTACACAGGTGATATGTTTCCGGAGCAATACAGGAACGGGGCGTTTATTGCATTTCACGGGTCCTGGAACCGCGCACCCGAAGAACAGGAAGGATATTATGTAGCCTTTGTGCCTTTTGAAAACGGGGCACCAGGCGGAGATTGGGAAGTATTTGCCGATGGTTTTGCAGGGAAGGACCCGATTTATTCCCCGGATGAGGCAGCCCACCGGCCTACGGGCCTGGCACAGGGGCCTGATGGATCTCTTTACGTTTCGGATGACGCGGGTGGCGCCATCTTCCGGATTGTATACACCAAAAAAGAGGTGGAGTGATCAAAGGCGGCCGAAATGCCAGATATGGCATCAGGATTGCGCTATGTTTTGCCCTGGGCATGCTTTATGCCTGCGACGGAGCAAAAAAGGAAAATAAAGAACCCGGGGAACCTCCCGTAACAGCAGAACCGGCGGTAACTGAAAAATCAACATCCGATCCCCTGCCCGATTATATGGAAGAGGGAAAGGTATTATACGATCAGCATTGTCTCGTTTGCCACCAGGCGACCGGCGGAGGTGTTACGGGTCTTAATCCCCCGTTAAAGCAAACGGACTATGTGGTTGGGGATAAGGAAAGGCTGATACTTATTGTGATCAACGGCTCCAACAAAGGGTTGGTGGTAAACGGAAATACCTATTCCAATGCCATGCCGGGCTTCCCTGGCCTCAGCAATAAGGACATCGCGAATATAACTTCCTATATCAGGAACAGCTTTGGAAATTCAGCCACCCAAATAACAGCATCCGAAGTGCAAGCGGTGAGGGAGAAGGGTTAATGCACATGAAGTTGCAGGGAGGGCCTGCAGAAAAATTAGATACAAAATATTTATTATGGAGTACAGAACCCTAGGAGAGTCCGATTTAAAAGTATCCGTGATCACCTTTGGCGCCTGGGCAGCGGGTGGCTGGATGTGGGGCGGCAGCAACAGGAAGGAGGCTGTTAAGGCTATTAGAAGTGCGTATGACACCGGAGTGACCTCTATAGATACTGCGCCTATATACGGGCAGGGGACCAGTGA
The DNA here is from genome assembly GCA_964434565.1 of uncultured Flavobacteriaceae bacterium. GTDB lineage: Bacteria > Bacteroidota > Bacteroidia > Flavobacteriales > Flavobacteriaceae > Zeaxanthinibacter. The sequence goes on from CAYSVQ010000136.1 coordinate 38,119, forward strand.
AGAAATAGTAGGTGAGGCAATCAAAGGGCTTCCCCGCGACAGTGTGCAGCTTTTGACTAAATTCGGAATGCGTTGGGACCTGCCCGAAGGCGATTTTGCGTTCAATAGTAAAGACAATGATAACAGGGATATAGCTATTTATAAATATGCCGGAAGGGAAAGTATCAAAAAAGAGGTGGAAGATTCGCTGCGAAGGTTAGGAACGGATTATATAGACCTGTACCAGATCCACTGGCCTGAGCATACTACCCCCATCCGGGAGACTTTTGAAACAGTGGCCGAACTTATTAAGGAAGGGAAAGTGCGCTATGCAGGGGTTTGCAACTACAATGTCCCTCAGATGGAAGAGGCCGAAAAATATGTAAGGCTGGTGTCTAACCAGGTACCCTACAGTATGGTAAACCGAGGCATAGAGTCCAAAGTTATCCCATATTGTATCAGGAACAAAAAGTCTGTTTTGGCCTATAGCCCGCTTGAAAGGGGATTACTAACCGGAAAAATGAAACCGGGCCAGCAGTTTGAAGAGGGCGACCACAGGGCTAAGAACCCCTATTTTACCGATGAAAGTATTGGTAAAACAAATGACTTTCTCAAAAGAATAAGGCCTTTGGCACAAGAAAAAGGCGCCAGCCTTGCTCAACTTGTACTTAAATGGACTATTGAACGCCCCGGCATTACTATTGCCCTGGCAGGGGCCAGGAACGAAAAGCAAGCCCTGGAGAATGCGGCCGCATCCAGACTTCAGTTGGCTTCAAAGGATATGGCGTTTATAAACAACGAACTGGAAAAGATAACATAAAGCACATAAATGCTGTCGGTTTCCTATATTACGCCTTATGACTTCTTTGTTCCTTAGGGAATCACCCTAATCTTCTCTGAATTTGCCGCTTATGTCCGTGATTTTAATACGGTAAACGATGGGGATACCTGAAGTTTCAAGTTTGCTGGAAAACTCACTGATAAAGTTCAGGTTCCTGTCTTCCTTAACAGTGATAACATGCTTAACACCTTCGGAAAACCGGTGTAGCAGCATCTTGGCATCACTTCCTTCAACCTCCTCAAATTCACCGTGGACCAGGATGGACCGCCATTGGTTTACCGAATCAATTTCGTCTACGCATAGAGAAACCTGCTTGTTCCTGCGCATGGCCTTTATTTTATGGCCTTCGGAAGAATAACTTAAGATGTACTGGCCTTCACTATCGTAGAAATAAGTTATGGGGATAATATAAGGGCTGCTCTGGTCTATAAACGCCAGGTGACCTATATAATTCCTGCTAAGTAATTCGGTACCTTCCGTATCTTCTAACTTCTTTATCATAAGAATTGATGTTAGTTTATCCTCGGGATTTGATTATAAGTGTTTGTATAGATTGCTTTAAAATGCATTGCGAACAACACGATCAAAGGTATCAAATTTACCAGATCAGGCCTAGTCCGCCCGATATTAGTTAGTGAATTTATTGTGCCTGGCCTGATGATGAAACCTGAGCTGAATCAATTAGTAAAGCTTATACACCTGGGCACTCATAGGTACCGGATGTAAATTTTTGACGACCTTGCATATTTTTGAATAATTCTCCGACCAATGTTCGGGCATTGCAAAAATAATTGTGAATTTAATCAGGATGATATGTATGGCATCCGGTGACTCCTTAAAGACAAATTATTTATGATACAGCGTATAACACGGGAGAAAATGTTTGAACTGAGGGATGTGCTTGCCCAAATCCCGGATGATCAGTTTTCCCAACCACTGGATATCCTTGGCGGATCTACAATGGGGATGCACCTTCGGCATATCCTTGAATTTTATAAGTGCCTTTTCCAGTCCCTGCCGGGGCGGCAGCTGAATTACGATCTGCGCCAAAGAGACAGGGAAATGGAGTTAGCCAGGGAAAAGTGCCAGGTTTGTTTAAACCAGCTAATCAATGAACTCGCAGCTCAGGAAGGGGATGTCCCCCTTGAATTGACCGCGGATTATTCCGGGCGGGGCCAGGGGTGCGAGGTGCGCATAGCTACCACCTTTTACCGGGAATTGCTCTATAATGTAGAGCATTGTGTGCATCATCTCGCTATTATCAAAATCGGAATGAAAACTATAAACCCCCATTTAAACCTGAACAAAGAAATGGGCGTGGCTGCATCCACACAAAGAAACAGAAACTTATGTGTACAGTAAGTTACGTTCCTTTGGATGCTGGTTATATCCTGACATCGAACCGCGATGAGGACCCTGATAGGGAAACCCTAAACCCGCAGAAAACAGCGCTGTCGGATAAACATTGGGCTATCGCTCCCCGCGATAAGCTGAAAGGAGGTACGTGGATCGCCATCGACAACGGGGGCAGGGCAGTTTGCCTTCTGAACGGGGCGTTCGACCGGCATATAAGGCAAGCGACTTATAGGAGGAGCCGGGGGTATTATGTATTGGAAGCCATAAGGGCAAGGGATTTTGATTTGTTTGCAAGGGAAATCCCGCTGGATGGTATCGAACCCTTTACCCTCCTAATGATCAAAAGTGGAAGTATCCTGAAATTGATATGGGATGGTAACCGCAGGTACCTTTGGCAATTACCGCCTTCCACTGCGCAGCTCTGGTCATCACCTACCCTGTATTCGCCAAGGCAACATGGCGAAAAAGATATTTTTTTTAAAGAATCGGCCAGGTTGAGAGAGCTATCGCCCGCAGCCCTGCTCAAGATACACGGCAGTGAAGCCGCTACTCCATTTATCCTGGAGCGGCCCGCGGTACGAACGGTAAGCATCACCCAATTACATGTGACGGGCCAAAAAAGTAGCCTGCAATACCTCCTGAAACCAAATAGCCATGAAAACGCAAGCCATATCAGTACTACTGTTATTTAACCTATGCATTCTTGCCGCACAGCATATACAAGTTAATTCGGTGAATGGCCTCGCCCTGCAAGGCTATGATGTGGTGAGTTATTTTCAGGCGGGGCCGGTAAAGGGCCAACCACATGTCAGTACCACACATATGGGAACCACCTATTGGTTTTCCGAACCGGGGAACAGGGAGTAGTTTCCGGAAGATCCTAAGCGGTACATACCGGATACGGCGGTTGGTGTGCCTGTGGTATGGGGCATAACGGTGAAAAAATCCCTGTAGACCCTGAAACCTACAAAATATATCGGGGCAGGCTTTACCTGTTCTATAACGCCTTTTTAAACAATACCCTAAAAAAATGGAATGCAAAAAAAGAGGAACAACTGCCTGAAGCAGATTTAAATTGGAGAAAACATCTGAAAGACAAACAATGACAACAGAAACAACATTGTACACAGAAAGGGCCGCGGCTATCATAGCAGCGTTGATTTTATTGCAAACTTTATATTTTAAATTTTCGGCCCATCCGGACAGTGTGTATATTTTCACTAAGATAGGGGGTAAACCATTTCTGCGTATAGGCTCCGGCATAGCTGAACTTATTATCGCGTTGCTGTTATTATTCCCAGGAACTTCGCTTTACGGTGGCATTCTTGGGGTAGTCTTAATGCTGGGAGCCATCGGCCAGCATCTTTTCGTCCTGGGAATCAATGTAAATAACGATGGTGGCGTGCTCTTCGCGCTTGCCGTAACTACCTTGCTGTGCTGTGCAATTGTGGTTATATTGATGCGAATAAAATTGGGGAGAATCAAAATTAAGGGTTGAGGAACCATGAAATCGCTGCGGCATAAAACCTGGTATATACGGCTCATGAACTGGGAATACTGGCCCGTTTGGGTTTTCTATTTACCGGTCTGGGTTCAGCATTTCTGGCTTTCCCTGAAAGTGAGGAATTTGTTTTTTTTCCTTGCGACCAATCCCGCTATTGAAGGATTTATCCTGAGTGATTCTAAATATAAAACCCTCCAACTGGTCCCCGAACGGTATCGGCCGGAATCCTTGCTCGTTACGCCGGGAATATCGGTTGCTGAGTTGATGGAGAAAATGCAGGCAAGGGGTATGGGTTTTCCCGTGATCCTGAAACCGGATGTTGGCTTCAGAGGCCTGAAAGTACAGAAGATTGAAGATGAAATAATGCTAGAAAAGGCATTGGGGGACCAAGATTTTACTTTCCTCCTACAAGAGTATTGTTCCCTCCCCCTCGAGATTGGACTTTTTTATTACCGTTACCCAGATGCCGACAGCGGTTGCATCCCTTCCATAACGCTCAAGGAATTCCTGAAGGTCCGGGGAGACGGAAGGCATACACTTGAAGAGCTTATTGGCTTTAATCCCAGGGCTATTTTACAAGCACACAGGCTGAAGGATAAATTTACCAGCTTATGGAATAACGTATTGCCGGATGGGTTTATGCTGGAGCTGGAGCCGGTGGGTAGTCATAACCGGGGCACCAGGTTTCGTGATGGGAGTCATCTTACGGATGTGAAACTTCTTCAGGTTTTTGACAGACTTAACAGGGAAATGGAAGGATTTTATTTCGGGCGGTTCGATATCAGGGCATCCTCATGGGAAGCCATTAAGGAAGATGGGGCTTTCACTATTCTCGAAGTTAACGGGATTGGAGCGGAGCCAACTCATATATATGACCCCGACAATTCGCTATTTAAAGCCTGGAAAGACCTGTGTTTTAGCTGGAGGGTGGCCGCCGGCATTGCAGCCAGGAATATGCGCACAGAAGGCAGCAGGCCTACGTATCGCCGAGCTAGTGCACTTTGGCGAATTTACAAAACCAACAAAACCGGGCTTTTGACCGGGTAATACCTTTTATGCCTTCACCCTTATAAATTTCGGGGTCAGCGATCGCAGGCCATACCGAACCCTGCCGCGTAACCCGGCCTTTACAATATGGTTAAAGGTACTAACCGGCAGCTTATGGATTATTTCATGTGCAAGTTTCACTTTTTTGCCCGGACCACGCAGGCGGAACTGGGTTGCCTGAGTCGGGCCGTACATCAGGTGCAGCCATAGCCGCGGACGGGTAAGAAAGTACTCCGTCAATGGGGGGTAACAACCCAGAATGCGGGCCATACCATTCATGTACCGGTGATAGTCCACCAGGCTGCGGATGCGTTCCGCATTCTCTTCAAACTGTTCCCGGTACATTTTAAAATCCACATCGATGCTTGTCAGCATGTCTGCCTTTTCCGGAAGCGTCATCTTTCCGCTGAATATCAGCGCTGCGTAGCGGGCCTGCATTTCCATAATGGGGAACTGGCTACCGAAACCGGGCCTTGCCCAGCCAATCCACGCGATTTTATTGCCATATTCAGGATGGAACATATGTTTGAACATATTCCTGGGATCTGTACGTTGCAACTTTTCCGGCATAAAATCAACGCGGTTCTGGTAGCCGGTACAGAATACAATAGCGTCCAGGCCTTCAATGGTTTCCCCGAGTATGGAAACCAGCTTTTTCCCTCCATCCTCCACCCGGCTTATATTGCCTACCACTTTGCAACCATGATGGGCTATAGCTTTTGGTAAGGCAAGGGTTTTGGTTCCAAAAATCCCCCAGATACCCCTTTCAGCCTTAATTTTCTGATTGAGGTCGGCCAGGGCATCAAAGACAGGGTCTTTTCTCGCCCTTTCAAGTTTTAATACATAAGGACTCAGGATTTTCCCGTATTCACGGGGGAGATCCCAAATACCACGGTGGGTCGAGACATCTGCGGCATGACCGTTTCTCCTGCGGGGGACAATCCAGCCGGAGGATTCCCTAAGGCTTACCCATGTCTGCGCAGCTACCTTTGCAATTTCATAGGCCACATCAGATCCGGATTCGCCGCCTCCGACTACCATGACGCGCTTTCCCCTGAAAGGTTCTCCGTTTTTAAAGTCCCTGGAATGTGTAAAGGGTACTTCAGACAATTGGGTGCTCCATTCGGGATATCTCGGGATATTGTTGTTACCAATGGCCAGGATCAAATGTTCACATTCAAGTGTTTCCCCGGAATATAGCCTTACCTTCCAGGTCCCGTCCGCAGACTCCATAACGTTCTCTACTCTGGTACCGAAACGGACATGCCCGAGAACACCATAGTGTTTAGCGTAGGAGGTCCAGTAGTCTACAGCCTCTTCCTTGCTCCAGAAGTGGTGGTCATTCCCGTCGCCTACCCAAAAATCCGAAAACAT
>CAYSVQ010000137.1:0-3344 GCA_964434565.1 uncultured Flavobacteriaceae bacterium
TTTTGTTAAACAGATAAAGGAGGGGCAACCCCTGACAGTTACCGACCCTAAAATGACCCGCTTCCTGATGTCGCTTGAAGACGCGGTAGACCTTGTGCTTTTTGCCTTTAAAAACGGGAACCAGGGCGACCTTTTCGTCAACAAGGCACCCGCCAGTACCATAGGTGACCTGGCAGCGGCAATTAAAGACATTTTTAACGTTTCTAATGAAGTTAAAGTGATCGGGACCAGGCACGGTGAGAAGTTGTACGAAACCCTCTGTACCCGCGAAGAAATGCAGAAAGCCCAGGATATGGGCGATTTTTACCGTATCCCGGCAGACAACAGGGACCTTAACTACAACCGTTATTTCTCTGAGGGGGAAACCGATATCAGTGAAATAGAGGACTACCATTCCCACAATACCAAGCGGCTTACCAATGACGCCCTGAAGCAAACCCTCCTGAATCTCGATTATATTAAAGAACAGTTATAGATGGCTTCCTACAGGCTAATCCGGGGAAATGACTTTACTGACGAAAGAGGAGGCCTGCGGTTTTTTAATGGCTTTGATATGAAGGAAGTGGTGCGATTTTACCAGATCTCCCCCGCTTCCCCAGGTATTTTTAGAGGCTGGCAGGGCCATAAAAAAGAGAAGAAATGGTTCTCCTGCATTTCAGGATCCTTTGTTGTATATCTGCTTAAATTGGATAATTTTGAGTCTCCATCAGCAGACCTCCTCCCGGTAATGATCCCTTTATCGGCTAAAGAGCCAATTGTACTGGAGGTTCCCGGGGGTTACGCGAGTGGGATCAGGTCTATTGATGCAGCGTCGCAATTGATTGTTTTTTCAAATTTAGGCCTCGAGGCATCAAAAATGGACGATTTCCGCTACCCCGCTGATTATTGGCAGGCGAAATAGTAAGTACGAGTTACGAGGTACGAAGACGGTTGATTTGCAGGTATGGATGTGAAATCCACCAGTGGCAGACAGGTCTGGAATTTGGTCGAAGGAGTTTATAGAATAGGGAGGTATGAAGTTGTATAACGCGGAACCCTGACCCTGAACATTGAACTTTGAACCCAGGATTTAGGACTTATACATAACGATTGATGAAGAAAATAGGAATTACCGGGCAGGCCGGATTTGTTGGTAATCATTTGTACAGGACACTGAAACAGAATGATTCCTGCCAGCTGGTTCGCTTTGTACGTTCATTTTTCGACGATCCCGGGCAGTTGGAAACCTTTGTAGGCCAATGCGATGTGATCGTGCATCTGGCCGCTATGAACAGGCATGAAGATGCGAGCGTTATCTATAAGACCAACCTGGGCCTGGTGGACGCCTTAATCGCCGCCTGCAAAAGCCGGAATGCGCATCCACATATCATTTTCTCATCTTCTACCCAGGAAGAACGGGACAACCTCTACGGGAAGTCTAAAAAAGAAGGAAAAGAAAAATTTATACAATGGGCTTCTGAAAGTAACGGGCAGTTTACTTCCCTTACTATTCCCAATGTTTTCGGGCCATTCGGGAAACCGGATTATAACTCGGTGGTCGCGACATTTTGCCACAAAATAGCCCAGGGTGAAGAACCCAGCATCTTGAACGACGCGGAAATCGGACTAATCTATATTAACGAACTGGTTAAGATCATTGTTGACGTTATTAATGGAACAGGAAGCAGGAACCCCATTGCAACCAACAGTTATGAAGTTGATATCCCGGCCCCGCACGCGATCAAGGTTTCCGTACTGCTGGCCCTGTTAAAGCAATATAAGGCGGATTATATGGAAAGGGGAATATTCCCAAGTATGGAAGACCCATTTAAAAAGGCGCTTTTTAATACTTTTCGCTGTTATGTCCCGGAAGGGCACTACCCGGTGAAATTCCAGAAGCACACAGATAACCGCGGGAGTTTTGTGGAGATCGCGCGAACCCAAACAAGTGGTCAGTTCTCTTTTTCCACCACGGTCCCCGGAATAACAAGGGGTAACCATTACCATACCAGGAAAGCGGAGCGCTTCGCGGTGATCCGCGGAAAAGCCCTTATACAGCTGAGGAAAATCGGGACGGACAAAGTGGTGGATTATTACCTGGATGGGGAAGAACCTGCTTATGTAGATATGCCTATCTGGCATACCCACAATATAAAGAACATAGGGCAAGAAGAACTCATAACCCTCTTCTGGATTAACGAACCCTATGATCCCGCCGACGCGGACACTTTTTTTGAAGATGTATGATAGTTCAAGTTCAAGGTTTAAGGGGTTAGAAGACGTCGGTCGATGCACTGTTTTGTGAGGCCTGGGTGGGCCGCAGGACTGTTGGGTGAAATCTTGGAACTGATAACTTAAAACCAGAATTGCAATTACTTAATACGCAGTTATAAATAAACTGAAAATAATATTTTGAAGAAACTTAAAGTCCTAACCGTAGTAGGCACCAGGCCGGAGATTATAAGGCTATCCTGTGTGCTGAACGCCCTTGATGCAAATGAGGCCATAGACCATACCCTGGTGCATACGGGTCAGAATTACGACTACGAACTCAATGAAATTTTTTTCGAAGACCTGGGCATCCGTAAACCCGACCATTTTTTAAATGCGGCGGGAAAGAATGCTTCGGAAACCGTTGGAAAAATACTTATTGCTATAGATCCCCTTCTGGAACAAATAGAACCGGACGCTTTCCTGGTCCTGGGAGACACCAATTCCTGCCTCTGTGCCATCCCCGCCAAGAAACGAAAGATCCCCGTATTCCATATGGAGGCCGGAAACCGTTGCTTTGACCAGCGGGTGCCGGAGGAAACCAACCGGAAAATAGTAGACCATGTGGCGGATGTTAACCTGACCTATAGCGATATCGCCAGGGAATACCTCTTGCGGGAAGGCCTGCCGCCAGACAGGGTGATCAAGACCGGCAGCCCCATGTTCGAAGTCCTTAACAAATTTAAATCAAAGATCGAGGTTTCACAGGTGCTGGAAAAGCTCCAACTTAAAAAGCAGCAATACTTTGTGATTTCCTCCCATAGGGAAGAAAACATCAACAACCCAAAAAATTTTGACGGGCTGATTAATTCCCTCAACCGGATTGCGGAGCACTACGGATATCCGGTGATTGTGTCTACCCACCCCCGTACGAGGAACATGCTGGATGCCAAAGGGGTGAAAGCCCACAAAAATATACAGTTTCTGAAACCCCTGGGCTTTACCGATTACAACGCGCTGCAATACCATTCCTTTGCCGTACTGTCCGACAGCGGCACCATCTCCGAAGAGTCTTCCATTTTAAATTTCAGGGCACTGAATATCAGGGAAGCCCATGAAAGGCCGGAAGCAATGGAAGAAGCCTCCGTTATGAT
>CAYSVQ010000138.1:0-9097 GCA_964434565.1 uncultured Flavobacteriaceae bacterium
ACATAACATTTAACGCAAGGGTTGGAGCATCTACTTCTACTTAACGCATACTGTTTCTTTAAAATTTGAGCATTTAGTTGATCAACTACCTGCTATTCCCTGATTTTAAAACGGAATGACGATAAAGGTCATTCCGTTTTATTTACAATAAAGTTTCTACCTGTGAATTTCTTCAGCTTCGTTATTCCGCCAATTATTTTCAAAGTATTCGGCGTCTTCATCATTACGGGGTTGAACACCCATAACAATCTGTCCGTTTTCAATTCCGGATTCATATAGCTTCGCTCGTGCCTCAGGTACTCCTGAACCAACAAGTGCCCCGATTACTCCGCCCGTAATGGCGCCTGCACCCGCACCTGCCAAACCTGCAGCAATGGGTCCGGCTATAATAATTCCAAGTCCGGGGATTACCAAACTTGTGCCGAGTGCTGCCACAACCCCTGCAATTGCACCAACAGTGCCGCCAATAGCGGATCCTTTTCCTGCACCTTCAGCAGCTTGAGTTCCTATTACAGTTTCTTTGACATCACCTGAAAAATGCTTTTTACGCGTTTCGTCCGACATAAATAAATTGATGTCGTCCTTTGTATAACCTCTTTCGTGCATGGTGTTGTACGCTTTTTCTGTGCTCTCACGATCACGAAACATTCCTATTAACATACTTCGGTCTGTGGTCATGTTGTCAGCACCGTGATTTTGATTCTGATTTTCATTTTCTCTCATTTTGCTTTTCATTTAAATTATTACCTAATTATTAATCTGTGGTGGTGACTGGTATATTTAATACTCTTCTTGCCTGGTGCTATCCGGAACGAGATACATGTTTCTATCTTCATCTGTTTTCATGGGAGTCATGTTGCCCGACATATCTATATGTTGTCCTTCTTCCAGCATCGTTTTTGTGCCGTCCTTTTTATACCAGCTGCCATCGCTCATTACTTTTGTTCCGTTACCCATGGTCATCTCATTTTCCGGGGTCGACATTTGTCCGTTTTTCACCAGCATTATTTTTCCGTCCTGCATTATTATTCCATCAGGATGTGTTTCCCCGGGAAAGTTTTGTACATTTTGATTTTGGTTGTTGTTAATGTCCCGATTTTGATTCATGGCATCATTGGAGTTATTGATGTCAGGCATATTCATTCTCCTGCCTGTTGAATCGGTTTGCGCGTAAGTACCCGTCGTGATAGCAATTGCTGCAAGAACTAAGATTAGTTTTTTCATTATGATTTTCTTTAAAATTTTTTCATGGATTTTAATTTGTCAAACCTGGGACTGAATTATTCTACAAAGGTGATGAGCATACAAACGAATAATCTTACACAATCTTCGAAAAGCTTTGCATGATTCACACGTTCTTTTTCTAAATGGATCCAATTGTACCTGATTATATGTTTGTGTGTGTTTAAGCGCTAAAGCCGGATTGAAGAGTAGGCGATAACCGGGAACTGCTGGTTTAATTTTGGGATGACATGAGCTGTGTCGGTTCTCCCGGCACCTGTGCTGGCAGACAAGCATTGCCCGTCTGCTGCTGCGATGATGTTTATGCTTTATACGGTGAGGTTAATCCGGAAAAAACATAACCGGGAAGGCTAAACAGGCTGGCAACCTCAGTACTACCCAATCAGAGAAGGATTTTTTGAAAGAAGAAATGGCTGGTGATAGTATCTTTTTCCTGTAGCCTTGTACATGGCATTGGCCACCGCCGCAAATATCGGAGGGAAAGTCGGTTCCCCCAAACCTGTGGGGTCTACGGGGCTTTTGATAAAATGCACCTCAATTTCTTTGGGAGCCTCACTCATACGGATCATACGGTAGCTATCAAAATTGTTCTTTTCCGGTACGCCATCCTTGAAAGTCAATTCCCCGAAAAAAGCGTTGCCTATGCCATCCACTATGCCGCCCTCGGCCATATTGACCGCGTTGTCAGGATTAACCACGAGGCCGCAATCCAGTACGCAGGTTACCTTTTGTACCCGTGGTTTGCCATCTTCCATAGTTATATCCAAAACCTGTGCCGCGTAGGAGTTGTGACAGAAATAGGCGGAAACACCGCGGCTTATGTCTGGAGTTTCGTTTCCCCAATTGGATTTTTCCTTCACCAGTTTTAAAACCCCTGCATAACGAAGGGGGTCATAATCGTTGGTTACGCCCTCCAAAGGGTTTTTGACGGCATGGTCTAACAATTCCAAACGGAAATCAATGGGGTCCTTCCCCGCAACTTCGGCCACTTCATCCAGAAAGGACTGCTCGGCGCTGGCCATAAAATTGGAACTGGGGGCCCTGAAAGATCCTACGGTAAGGTTACTATCAATGGTCCAGGATTCCGCAAGGTAATTATCAACCGCCCCTGCCGGAAAACGGTCCTGGGCCAGGGGACTTTGTGGGATCCCCCCGGTCTTTACATGGAAAGCGATCAGCTTGTTATCTGCATCCAGCCCCGCCCTGAATTTCGCATGATAGGCGGGGCGATAAATACCATCCGTCATATCGTCCTCACGGCTGTAGACAAGCTTTACCGGAGCCTTCATCCTTTGTGATATGAGTGCTGCCTCTACCAGCCAGTGGGCATACGACCTCCTGCCGTAGCCGCCTCCCAATCGGGTCATCTTGATGTCGATGTTTTGCAAAGGGATCCCAGTCCGTGCGGAAAGGGTTTGCTCCGTAAATTCCGGTTTTTGCAGGGGGCCAATCAATTCTGCTTTTCCATCCTTTACATCCGCGAAGAAATTCATTGGCTCCATGCAATTATGTGCCAGAAAGGGAGCGGTGTAGGCGGCTTCAACAATCTTTGCAGCCCTGTTAAAAGCTTCCTCCGGGTTGCCATCCTTTCGGCGGATTTCCCCCGGTGTCCCCGCCATTTTTTCCATTTGGGCGTAATGATCCATCGTACTTTCAAGGCCTGCAGGGGTATGCTCCTCCCAGGTATTGCCGAACCGTTCCCTGGTCTCAGTGGTGCTTTCTATCGGTTCACATGCTATTTTTAAGGCTTTTTTGGCCTGCATCACCTCCCAGGTGGAATTTCCTACAATAACGGCCACCTCATTAAAGGTACGGGTGTCAAAAAAGGTCTTTACGTAATCATCGTTGTAAACCTTTATTGTGAAAATATCCTTGATGCCCGGCATATTCCTCGCCGCGGAATCATCAACTGATTTGAGCTTCAGACCAAAGGCCGGGGGGTGTACAATCATCGCTATCAGCATTCCTTCACGATTGGTATCAATACCGAACAAAGGTTTACCCGTCACGATTTTTAATCCGTCCACATTCTTACGGGAGCTGCCAATAATATTAAAATCATCCGGCTCTTTAAGTGTCACTTCTTCAGGAACGGGAAGTTTGGCGGCAGCAGAAGCTACTTCGCCATAACCTATAGTCCGGTCGCTGGCTTTATGATGCAGCATCCCGGCTCTTGTAGAAATTTCTCCCACAGGTACCTGCCAGGCCTCCGCGGCTGCTTCCTTCAGCATCTGCCTTGCCGATGCGCCTGCCATCCGCAAGCCCGGCCATCCGCGCCGAATTGCCTGGCTACCTCCTATAAATTGAAAACTAAAGGCATCGGTATTCAGAGGCGCCTGTTCGACTATGACATTCTCCCAGTCCACATCGAGTTCATCTGCCACGATCATAGGCATGGCGGTCTTCACGTTCTGGCCTCCTTCAGGATTGGGCGATAGTATAGTTACCGATCCGTTTTCCCCGATCTTCAGATACCCGTTTATCTCGAACCATTCCCCGGGCATTTGACTGGCCACTAAGGTTTCACCCTTATCGGGCTTACAGGAATTCAACCAACTAAAGCCGAGAACAAGGCCTCCACTTGCCAGGCTGCTGTTCCTGATGAAGGCACGCCTTCCGATATGTGTTTTAGCCAGGGTCATTGTTGTATCACTTTTAATTCCTTGAATTTAAGCGTTTTTTTGCGGTTTACGAATTTCACACAGCTGAAACAGCGAACCGTTGTGTTTTTACATTCTCGCCGGCACCCATGTCACTTTTGCGCGATTTTTAAAACCGCCAGCCAATTATGCCACCTCCTTTATGGCTCGCTGACGCCGATTGCCTGTGATTGCCAGATAAACCCCATCCCTTTCTACTCCCCCTTTTATGGAAAATCCTTCCAGGATCTTGCTGTCCGGGCAAAGATCGCGGTTCATCTTAAAGCCACTCCCCACCCCATACCCCGCATTTGTATTAAAGGGATTGACTGTCTTTCCACTCAAATCGTTTGCAGTAAGAAAGCTTTTTACGGGTGGGGGCAATTGCATGCCCCAGGTAGGGAATCCTAAGAATACAGTGTCGTATTTACTAAAATCGACTTTGGTTTTCAGGGGAGGTAAATAGCCGGTTTCGTTTTCTTCTGACACTTGTTTTACAATTGCGTTGTAATCTTCCGGGTACGGATTTTCCAATTCAAGGGCTATCAGGTCTCCACCTACCTGTTCGTGAATGATTTCAGCAATGGCTTTGGTGTTATTCGTTCGGGATAAATAAACGATCAGGGTACTTTCAGATCCAAAAACAGTATCTTCCCTGGTCCTGGCATCATCCTTCAAATTGAAAGAACATGACAAAATTAACAGAATGTATGTCAATAACATTTGGGGCTTCATTCGTTCAGATTTTAACTTTCAGGATTAAATATTCTGGGAAAGGACATGTTCGCTAATTTCCAGGGACCAACCAACTTTTATTACACCTCCGTAACCATAAACGGATTGGTTGCTTCATTACTGTATTCTTCAATAATACATATCACCCGGATTCTTTTTAGGTGTCGTGTAACTTATTCGAATCAGAACAAAGAGAATGTTTCCGGAACGGATCAGTTAAAAAAGGAATCAAATTAATAATTAAATTGCTGCTAAACTAAAGATGGACCCATACCGGCTGTTAATCTAATTACAATTTATACCCTTGTATTTCAGCACTTTCGACCTTATTCATATTCTCACCATTGTAGTTCAAATCCCTTTAATAGGTGCATTATTATACAAGGGAAGGCATCTTATCTCCAACCAACTTTTGGCTTTCTTTCTTTTTGCACAAATCCTGGCTTCGCTGGATCAGCTTTGCTGGTCGAACTTTGAACTTACATATGATGTTTATCCATATCTGGCCTTTATAGCCGTACCCTTTTTTGCAGTCTGGGGCCCTTCCATGTACCTGTATATTAAGTCTGAGGCTACCGATAAATATCGATTTAAACCCCTTCACCTGCTCCATTATCTGCCTTTTATACTTTGTAGCATCTATTTTCTATTCTCTTATCATATTCATTCCATTGAAGAAAAAAAACAACTGCTTCTTACGCAGGAAGTATTCAACTTCACCTTCAGAAGTAAATACAGTGCATTTATAGCCCTGCAGGTTTTTACATATAATGTGCTATCCATTTTTACCCTCGAACGATATGCAAGTAATAACAGCCCGAAAAGCGGCTCGCAGCTCACGCGTATCAAATGGAACCGCTTTATTATATACGGTTATTTTCTGGTATGTATTTTCAATAACCTGACCAGTTTCATTTATCTCCTGGCGGAAACCAGGGAATCGCTCAACTACTTCTATATTTCGGCGATTTTATTCTTTGTTTATTTCTCAGTCGTTTTAAGCTATGCCTTACTGGGATCACATTTTGGTGATCAGCCTAAGAAGACCCGGGCAATGTCTTTAACGAACAACCAAATAGAAAAACTTCAATCCACATTAGAACCCTATATGGCGGAACATAAGCCATTTTTGCAATTTAACCTTAGCCTGTCTGAATTAGCCTCAAAAATGGGTCTTAAAGACCGGCAGTTGTCCGAATACATCAATACCTATTGCTATTCCACCTTCCAGGACTATATTAATGGCTACAGGATTGAGGAAGCGAAGCGACTTATACAAGAGAGCGCCAACTCCGGGAAGACCATGCTGGAAATTGCATATGAAGCAGGCTTTAATTCCAAGAGCGCCTTTAATTTTGCCTTTAAAAAACATAGCACTACAACCCCAACCAGGTATAAAAAGACGTTAAAACCAATCCGCGGATAATGGCGTATCGCATTCAGAATTCGCCACCTCCTTTGGATTATAATAACACTTCACAAAACATATACAATTCAATAAAAAAAGCGTCCTGCTTCACGTTCCCGCACATTTACCCGGTAATCTTTCCCTTAATTCGCTATTAAAATTCTGCTTTATGGAATTCCGGGATCGCCTTAATTATTTCAATCCATATGACAAACACAAAATTATTCACCATCTATGAAACCTCTATTTGTACTATGTTTATTTCTTTTAACTGGTGCTTCACAACTTGCCGGGGCCAGCCAGGAGGTTGTGAACCCAAAGGTAAAATGGAGATTTAAAACGGAGGGCCCTATTAGGACAGCTGCGGTTATTTCCGGAAATAATGTATATCTCGGTAGTGCAGACGGCAATGTTTATTGTCTGAACAAAGAAGAAGGGACGCTTATCTGGAAATACCAAACCGGAGGGGCGCTAACCGGCTCTCCTACCATTGCAGCTAATTCGGTTTTTATAGGCGGCAGAGACAATTTTGTATACCACCTGAATTCAGCATCGGGCAAACTTATATGGAAATTTAAGATGCAAGCGGATGTAGCCGATTATGATGCCGGCTGGGATTACTTTAGTCCGGCAGCTGTGGTTCATGAAGACAGGGTATTGATCGGTTCCGGCGATGGTAATATGTATGCTTTGAATATCAGCAACGGCGAAATCTTATGGCAATTCAAGACCGGCGGCAGGATCAGAGCAACAGCCCTGGTTGATAAAGATGTCATCTATCAACCAAGTAACGATGGTTTCGTATATGCCCTGGACGTCGATAGCGGAAAGCTTTTGTGGAAATTCGAAACAATGGGGGCAAAATATAAGCCCGAAGATTATGCTTTTGACCGGAGTTCCATTTTTGCAAAACCCCTGGTCCGGGAGAATATATTGGTTCTGGCTTCCCGGGACGGCAACACCTATGGCGTAGACCTTAATACGCATAAAAAGATATGGGACTTTTCATACGGAACCACCTGGGCAATGTCTGCTGTAATTTCAGAAGATAAGGTTTTTGTAGGTTGGTCTACCAACAACCTGTTTAGTGCTTTGGATGTACACTCAGGTGAAGAAAAATGGCAGTTTAAAGGGGGGGCGCATTTTTATGGAACAGCTTTGATATTAGATAATGGCATTTATATTGGATCGGCGGATGGAAATGTTTACAACCTCGATAAAAACACTGGTAGAAAGTTATGGGAGTACAGTATCGGCAGTGAAATTCACGCATCTTTGGTGCACGATGACAATACCCTTTATTTCGGTTGCGATAATGGTTATTTCTACGCCCTGGAAGACAGGGAAACTGCACTGCTCGCCGTATACCATCCTTCGCGGATAGAGGGGAATGCCAAATACCTGCTTGTTGATGAGAAGATAAGCCCGTACTTCAAGGAAAAGGGGTTTGAAGTCCTGGAGGAGGAATCCCGGCTGAAGGATTTCATTGAAGCGCGGATCAGCGATCAAAAGCCTAGTGTGATTGTTTTTGCCTTCCCGGTAATCCCTGAAGATATCATCGGAGCAGCGCCTGAAAACGGGATGATGCGGGAATATCTCACTAGTGGAGGGAAAGTTGTCTGGATGGGCGACGTACCCAACTACTATCAACAGGTGGCAGAAGGCGTATTCAAAAGAGATGCCTCTGCGGGTTCGCGACTGCTGGGTGTGGAATATCTGAATCCTTCCGAATCCGGAAATTACTTTTGCAAAACCACGCAACAGGGCCTTAACTGGGGAATGCCTGCCTGGTTAAAAACAACAGGTTCTATAGTATCACAAAAAGGGATAATACCTCTTGGGTATGATGAATTCGGGCGTGTGAATACCTGGATGAAAAAGTTTAATGCCCGTCCGGGTTCCGGATTTATTTCATGTCGCACATGGTCCTGGAATGTACCCATTCGAAAAGAAGACCTGGAGTTAATTTATGCGTTGGCTATTCACGAATTGGAATAATTATTTAACTCAGAAAGTTTGAAGGAAAATATTTCCAAATATATTCTGAAAACGCGGTGCTACTCTTTTACAAGCTCTGAAAAATCACCACAAGGCCGGTTAGCAGCCCGGGCCTTCCACCCTACCCTGCATGTTCAGCCATAGGGCACAACCGGACTTTTATCGATGAAATGCAAGAATAATCCGATTAAACCACAGCTTTTTACACCTTCACAACAAATCCCGGCAAGATTTTTAATCAAATCGTAACTTATTGATATAGAAACCCTTAAAAAATTTTGTTATGGCAACGTATTCCGAGAAAAAAGGAATTTTAAAAACCGTCCTGTCGGTACTGATAGTGGGACTGGATTTGGTTTTGGTGCTTATTGCCCTTGGATTCATAATCGGTCTTTATGAACTTTTAAAATAAACCGCTATCGAGTAAAACTACTTTAACACCTAAACACAGAGAATACAACCACCCATTAGCTTATCCGGCAGTGGGTGGTTTTCTTGTAACAAACGGATTCCGGATAATCTTATTATAACCCTTCAAGGAAGCGTTAATGGGATCAGGAAGCGCAATTAACGCAAAGTGAACTTTCGGGCCGTATTAACAGCCGGGCGTCTGGAATAGGCTTATGGCAAATTCGGCAAATACCAAAATCTTTGTTGTTAATATTTTCTAGTGCCGCCAACAGCTTCTTTTTGCGTTGTTCCGCTGCTCTGAAGGCTGCATCATTCACACTTTTATTGTTGATGGCATCCATCCTGGAAACCCTCCCAATGGCGTTGTCTGGTTCAACCGGTCTTGTAAGTTCCCTATAGAGTTCTATCCGTTTTTCAAGTTTGGCAAGTTCCTCCTTTACCATTTTAATAAAATGTTCCTTATTCACCATGGCTCTGTGTTATTGGATACCCCTTATTTGGTGTACGATATGCCAGGCGCAACCCTCAACGCCTTTACGGGCCCGCAGCACCGATTACGTTCACATTGATTACCGCATCGGCCTTCAGCAATAATTTATGGCTGCCGCCCGATAAATTCTTAAGATATACTTTTTTGTTCAACTTGTGGTAGCGCTCCGTCATT
>CAYSVQ010000139.1:0-16323 GCA_964434565.1 uncultured Flavobacteriaceae bacterium
CCAGGCCCGTGGAATTACTGGAAGGCGTGGAGGAGGTGCTTATGCAACTCGAAGCAAAATATCGTCTTATTGTATTGACAAAAGGCGATCTGCTGGATCAGGAACGTAAACTGCAGCGATCTAATCTTTTAAAATACTTTCATCATGTGGAAGTTTTGAGCGAAAAAAAGGAAGTTAACTATAAAAACCTGTTGGAACATCTCGAAATACCGGTACAGGATTTCCTTATGATTGGCAATTCTCTTAAATCAGACGTGCTTCCCATACTGAATATCGGCGCACAGGCCGTTCATGTGCCTTTTCATACTACCTGGGCGCACGAAGAAGTGCCGCCTGATGAACAATATAACAGTCATTTGACCCTCACTAAAATAGGGGATATCCTCAAATACCTTAGCTAATCCTATGGGCACAAATAAAGATATGATGTTGAAGAATAATGTCCCGAATAACAAGATAAAATTTCGGAATTTCCCAATGGTGCCCCGCGTAATCTATGGCGCAGGATGTTTCGACCAGATTGGGGAAATCCTGTTGCCGCGTCGTTTAAGTGCTGATGCTCCAATGGTATACCTTATGGACGATGTTTTTAAGGGTAGTTCGCTGGCAGAACGCGTCCCCCTGCTTTGCAACGACCAGATCATTTATATATCGGCAGCCCAGGAACCCAAAACCGAACAGGTAGACCACCTTGTAACCGGGATCCGCGATACCTTTGCGGAACAACCGTCAGGGATTATCGGGATAGGAGGGGGCACTTTGCTGGACCTTGCCAAAGCAGTGGCTATTATGCTAACCAACACGGGAAGTGCAGCGAACTACCAGGGATGGGATCTTGTTAAGAAACCTTCGGTATACCACGCAGGGGTTCCAACTATCAGCGGGACCGGAGCGGAGGTCTCCCGCACAACTGTATTGCTGGGTCCGGATAAGAAACTGGGCATAAATTCGGATTATACCACCTTCGACCAGGTAATCCTCGACCCGGATCTTAGTGTCGGGGTGCCAAAAGACCAGTGGTTTTATACGGGGATGGACTGTTATATCCATTGCGTGGAATCGCTTAACGGGACTTTTCTGAACGCCTTTAGCCAGAGTTACGGGGAAAAAGCCCTGGATCTCTGCAAGGAGGTCTTTTTGGAAAATCTGCCCGCGGATGTGTCTCGCGAGAAACTGATGATGGCCTCCTGGCACGGGGGAATGAGCATTGCCTATTCGCAGGTGGGGGTGGCCCATGCCATGAGCTACGGCTTGTCTTATGTACTCGGAATTAAGCACGGCCTGGGTAATTGCCTTGTTTTTCAGCACCTGCAGGACTTTTATCCGGAAGGGGTAAAGCTCTTTCATAAAATGAGGGAATTGCATGGCATACAGCTGCCACGGGGGATTTGCAGCAGCCTTGATGACAATGATCTGGATTTGATGATTTCCGTTGCAATGGGGCTGGAACCCCTTTGGGAAAATGCACTGGGCCCGTCCTGGAAACAGCAGGTGTCTGTAGCTATGCTCAGGGAGATCTACAGCAAAATCTGAAAGGAAGCCCCTGGATATTTTTGGATAGCCTGACGAATAGCGGTTTTTCCATGCCCTAATCAATACTGCCAATGCGATCCCTTGCCAAGTTTATTTATTTTAAGATCCTGGGCTGGAAACTGCATGGGGAATTTACCGACCTGAAACAATGCGTTGTTATTGTTGTGCCGCATACAAGCTGGTGGGATTTTATTTTAGGCCTTCTTGTAAGGGAAATTGTGGGGGTGAAAATCAATTTTATAGCGAAAGAGAATTTGTTTAAGCCGCCTTTCGGATGGTTTTTCAGATGGATGGGAGGCGCCCCCATAGACCGCAGCCGCAGCAATGATTCGGTAAATGCCATAGCCGGAATTTTTGCTTCAAGGGAAGAATTCAGGCTTGCCTTATCTCCTGAAGGCACCAGGAAGAAAGTATCAGCCTGGAAAACCGGTTTTTATTATATAGCCAAAGCTGCCGGGGTGCCTATAGTACTTGTAGCCTTCGACTTTGGTAAAAAGGAGGTGAAGATCTCCGGGCCATTATATCCTACCGATAACATGAAAGCCGATTTTAATAAGTACATGGAATTTTATAAGGGGGTTGTAGGCAAGGTCCCTGCCAACAGCTTCTGACTTTGCTGACACTTTTTTTGTCTTTCTTTCTGTTGTTGCCCGGGAATACAAGGTCGATGCAGGAATAAGTGGTCCCGAATTTATTGCCTACTAATTTTGAGGATATTGAAGACAAATTAATTGAATCAAATATTAATTTTCGTGAGTCAAAAGTGCTATCTTGTATAATGAAATGCCATTCCTTAGCACAAAGAAAATCTGGTTGATATTCCAATGTAATTTTCAAAACAAAACTTAAAATTGTTCATGATGGAAAATTCAATTAAGAAGATCAGCCTCCTCCTTCCAAGCTTTATTCTTGCTATGGGAATGTCAGCGCAAACTGTGGCTGATGACAACGAAGGGTTATCATTGGTTAAAACAGCACAGGACACCGATTTACAATGGGGTCCATGTCCTCCATTTATGCCGGAAGGCTGCGCAATAGCCATCTTACATGGTGATCCGAGTAAAAATAATTCAGATATTTTTTTTAAAGTTGATGCAAATTCTGAGGTCCCCAACCATTGGCATAATTCCGCAGAACGCATGCTACTTATATCTGGTGAACTCGAGGTGACTTATGAAGGGGAAACCTCAAAAACTTTAAAGGTGGGTTCATATGCTTACGGACCAGCTAAAAAACCTCATACTGCTAAATGTGGTGATGCGGGTCCTTGCATACTTTTTATTGCCTTTGAAGAACCTTTGGATGCGATTCCGGAAGATTAACTATTTTATCATCCGGTATTTCTACTACAAACCACTACTAATATGATAGGTGGTTCTAAACTCATTTCTTAGCATTAAAATTCCCCCCTAAAAAGTTTGTCAGAATATCCAAACTCTTGACACCCCAAAGGAGCACGAATTTACTCCGAAATTGGGAAGAAAAGATTTTTCCTCTGAAGTGTGGAAGAATTTGCCTGCACTTTTTCGACTACAAAAGCCTCCTATTAAAATATTTTGGGCTTTATATTACGGTGTCGGCATTCCTCCACTCTGATGATGGACATCCCAATTATATAAGAATAACCGATGCACGTTCCGGAAAGAACCCCGGTCATTCCTTCATCGTATGGTACACGTATTGAACGTCTTCGTCTTCTTCGATCTTTTCAAGAAGTTTTTCTACATCTTCCATTTCCTCTTCGGTTAATTCCTTGGTTATCTGAGGGATGCGTTCAAATCCTGAAGAAAGGATCTCAAGTCCCCGGGATTCCAGTTGCTTCTGAATGGCTCCGAAGCTCCCGAAGGGGGCATAGATAAGGATGTCTTCTTCCTCAACAAAGACCTCCTCGGCCCCGTAATCGATCAAATCGAGCTCAAGGGCTTCCGGATCTATCCCTTCCCTGCTGATCCTGAAATGGCAACTGTGGTCGAACATGAATTCCACAGATCCGGACACTCCCAGGCTACCGTTGCATTTATTAAAATAGCTCCGGATGTTAGCCACGGTACGGGTGTTATTATCCGTGGCAGTTTCTATGAGGACTGCGATCCCGTGAGGGGCATAGCCCTCAAAAATCACTTCCCTATAATCGCCCTGAGATTTATCGGCGGCTCGCTTTATAGCTCGTTCGATATTGTCTTTGGGCATATTTGCCGCCTTGGCATTCTGGATTACCGCCCGCAGCCTGGAATTGGCGTCGGGGTCTGCACCGCCCTCCTTGACTGCCATTACTATATCTTTTCCGATCCGTGTAAAAGCCCTGGACATAGCCGCCCATCGCTTCATTTTCCTTGCCTTTCTGAATTCAAATGCTCTTCCCATAAAGGATACCCGCAGTTTAGTGAAGCAAAAATACTACTTTTTAAACCCGAAACAAGAGCTGTGAGGTTTGCCGTTACTTGCTATGGATGATGTCCCAGATACTGTGGGCGAGCCTGAAATCCTTTTCGGTGATCCCTCCCACATCGTGCGTATTAAGGCGGATATGTAAAGTGTTGTAAACATTGCGCCAGTCTGGGTGGTGCTTCTGGACTTCACATTCAAACGCGATTTTGGTCATAACAGCGAAAGCTTCGCGGAAGTCCCTGAACTGGAACTTGGCTTCTATTGCCCCGTCTGCATACTCCCAACCCTCCAACTTATCCAGGCGCTCTTCAATTGTACGATCCGTAAGTTTTTCCATGGTTTAATTACAGTTAAATAGTATTGTTTCTTGCTTGATTTTGTACTAGTTTAAATGAGGTATTCCCGCCGTCAGTATGGTGCTCCCCGGATACCGTACTTATTGTAACTATGTTCATTGATTCCGGGTTTCGGGCGAATAATAAAGGTAATGAAATTAGGATTCGGTAGCGCGATTCACAGAATTAGGGTCCGGAAAGCTTAGGTGTCCACATTTATCCCATGACATGGTGGTTTATGATTTCCTGATAATTCACCTGCAGGTTGGCCGGAAGCAGATTATCTTTGGGGAGTACCGCCAGATAGCGCTCTTCATTGGTGGTAAAAACCCTTTTGTATATGGGATTAAACGTCCCTATCCTGTCTACCACCTCCCTTATGAATTCATCGTGATGCACCAGGTCTTTGCTGCCAAGGTGGTAAATCCCGCTCAGGTTATGGTTCACCAGATAGTGGATTTGCTGGGTAAGCTTAACATCGTTCGTGACATTTATCACCAGGTTCGGGAAGATCTCAATAGGCTCGTTCTTCCAGATATGCGATTTAATGTCCTTTATCCTGGGGGAAGTGTTGCCAAAAACCATGGGTACCCGCAGGATTGCCATTTTCTCCCTGGGGATGCGAAGCAGCATGTTCTCTATCTTTATCTTAAACCTGCCGTAAACGCTTTCGGATAAGGTTTTGTCGTGTTCGTAGGACGGGTACTTGGAATATCCGTCGAAGACATTGGCCGAGGAGATAAAATAGAGTCTGGCATCATTGCGCAAAAGGTACTCCACAATATGTTGATGGGCCTGAATCTGCGCGGCAAAATTTCCTCTTACCGCCGATATAATCACCTGAGGGGATACTTTTTCGAGTAGCTGGTACACATCATCCTCCTCCATGTCGTACCTGAAAAACTGTTGATTTCCCTCAAAGGTGCGCCTGGAGTTGCAATACGATGCATAGGTGTCATAAAAACTGCAAAGTTCCCGGTAAATGGCATTTCCAATAAAGCCGCTACCGCCTAAAACAAGTATTTTCCTGTTGCCTTCTTCCGCCTTGCCTCGTCCTTCCGCCATACGTCATTATTACCCTTTATAGAAAGGAAGTTTTGTTACCGTTGCGGGTATTACTTTGTTGCGGATCTGAATTTGAATTAAGGTCCCGGGATCCGAGTACCCGACCGAGACATAACCAAGCCCTATCCCTTTTTCCAGGGAAGGTGACATGGTTCCCGACGTAACTTTTCCAATGGCCTTGCCATCACCATCAAGGATTTCATATCCCTGCCTCGGGATGCCTCGTTCATTTAGTTCAAACGCCACCAACTTCCTCTCAGGACCGTGCTCCCTGATCTTTGCAAGGTCTTTGCTGTTTACGAAATCCTTGGTAAATCTTGTGATCCATCCAAGTCCGGCCTCGATAGGGGAGGTGGTGTCGTCTATATCATTGCCGTAAAGGCAATATCCCATTTCAAGCCGCAAAGTGTCTCTGGCAGCCAGCCCTACAGGTTTTATACCATATTCGGCACCGGCTTCCAGTACCTTATCCCATATCTGGCTAACCTCTTCATTCCGGCAATAGATCTCGAAACCCCCGGACCCGGTGTAGCCGGTAGCAGATATAATTACATGAGGTATTCCGGCAAAATCGCCAACCACAAAATTGTAGAATGCAATTCCTGAAAGATCTACAGTAGTGAGGGCCTGCATGGCGGCAACTGCTTTTGGTCCCTGTATGGCAAGGAGGGAATAGTCATCGGAAATATTGCGAATAGTGGCTCCAATAGCGACGTTATATTTGGAAATGTGATCCCAATCCTTCTCAATGTTGGAGGCGTTTACTACAAGGAGATAGACTTCCTCCTTAACCCTGTAAACTATCAGGTCGTCTACAATGCCACCCGTTTCATTGGGGAGACAACTGTACTGGGCCTTTCCCACGGTAAGCCTGGAGGCATCGTTTGACGTTACCTTCTGTATCAGCTCAAGTGCCCTGGGTCCTTCCACAAGGAATTCCCCCATATGCGAAACATCGAAGACCCCAACCGCTTCGCGAACGGTCTGGTGTTCAATATTTACTCCTTCATAGGATACGGGCATCAAATAGCCTGCAAAAGGCACCATTTTAGCACCGAGTGCCTTGTGGGTTTCCGCCAGTGCCGTTGTTTTCATACCACTATCTTTTTTCACTGCGCAAATGTATTGAAAATATGGCGACAGGCTTAATGGCCGTCTTAATGTTTTCACAACATGGTCCAGGAAAAGGAAAAGATGATTTTTAACCGGTAATCAGAAATGATTTGAGATCGTTATAGCTCGAAATCCTTGTGGTTGATTTGGTACCACCCATTACTTTCCGGATTTGTAGTGGGATCTCCAGTTTGCTACCGATAACTGCTTCAACTATATCCTGAAATTTGATTGGATGGGCGGTTTCAAGGAAAATGCCATAGGTTTTGGGATGTTTCTTAAAATATTTTTTCAATCCCAGGTATCCAACGGCACCATGCGGATCGGCTATATAGCCGGAATGCTCATACATGTCCCGGATGGCTACTTTGGTTTCTTCGTCTGAAAAGGAATAGGAACTCAGGTATGTCGACAGTTCTTCAAAGTCGTCATTGAACAAATGCCGTATACGGTCAAAATTGCTGGGATCGCCAACGTCCATAGCATTTGAAATAGTGGTAAGAGAGGGCTTCGGTTCGTACTTCCGGCTATCCATAAAACGTGGAACCGTATCGTTTATATTGGTTGCCGCAATAAAATGACCAACAGGCATGCCGAGGCGCTGCGCAACCATCCCGGCACACAGGTTCCCGAAGTTCCCGCTGGGGACAGAGAAAACCGGCGCCTTTACTTTGTGTTTTACCTGCTTATAAGCGAAAAGAAAGTAAAACAGCTGCGGCAGCCAGCGCGCGACATTGATAGAATTGGCAGAAGTCAGGGTAAGCTGCTTAGTAATGTCGTCATCCAGGAAGGCGGTTTTCACCATGCGCTGGCAGTCATCGAAGGTTCCTTCAACTTCCAGCGCACGTATGTTTTCGCCCAGGGTGGTTAGCTGCCGCTCCTGTATATCGCTAACTTTTCCACTTGGATAGAGAATCACCACCTGTACCCCGGGAACTCTCAGGAAGCCGTTGGCTACGGCCCCACCTGTGTCGCCGGACGTGGCTACAAGTACGGTTACCTCCCCCTGTCTGTTCCGGGAAAAATATCCAAGGCAGCGTGCCATAAAGCGGGCCCCAACATCCTTAAATGCCATGGTTGGGCCGTGAAACAATTCAAGGGTCGCTATTGAATCTTCAATTTCCAGAACCGGGAACTGAAAATCCAGGACTTCCGAAAGGATATGCTCAAGTTCGGACGGCGGGATATCTTCCCCGACGAACTGAAGAATGGATTCGAATGCGATCGCTTCATTGGATTTTTCGCCGATGGAACTAAAAAATGCGTCGGGGAGCGGCTGGATTTTTTCCGGGAAATACAATCCCCTGTCAGGTGCTATCCCTTTGATCACTGCGTCCCGGAAGGACACCCTTGGGCTGTTGTTATATAAGCTGTAAAACTTCACTGTTTCTTGTTAATTAATAAATCCTTGTATGGGAAGTGAACCGGATTTTTAAAGCCAGGCCAGGCGATTCATGCCGGCCTGACTCCATCCGGGTTGATTTCTGATACATGCAGGTCATACTCAATCCCAGTGGTATCGTAGATCCTGCTCATTGCCCTCCCGACGGCTTCGGCTTTCTCACGGCCTCTGCTAAGTGCAAAAATTGAAGGGCCTGAACCTGATATTCCACACCCAAGGGCACCTGCCCTGAGGGCATCTTCCTTTACCGCGTCAAAGCCGGGGATTAAAATAGAGCGGATGGGTTCAATGATATGGTCTTCCAGGCAGCGACCGATCAGGTCATAGTCTGCCGTATATAAACCGGCAACCAGGCCGCCCAGGTTGCCCCACTGTTTGATGCCGGCTTCCAGGGGAAAAGACGTCTTTAATATCTTGCGCGAATCGGAGGTCTTAATTTCGATCTGCGGGTGTATGATGGTGGCTACCAGTTCGGGGGGGGCTTCAATGCGAATAATATCCAGGGGCTCGTAACTCCGTACCAGTGTAAACCCTCCATAAAGTGCAGGAGCTACATTATCAGCATGGGGAACGCCGCTGGCCATCCGTTCTCCTTCCATGGCAAAGCCCACCAGTTCGAGGGGGGTGAAGGGCCTGCCCAATATTTCGTTCATGGCCCAGACCGCCCCTGCGGCACTGGCAGCACTGCTGCCTATACCACTTCCGGCTTTGATGCGTTTCTGTATTTCCAGGTGAAATCCACCGGAATACCCTGCAGCTTTCATTAGAGCCATCCCGGCAACCCCGGCAACATTTCTCTGAGGATCGGTTGGAATATCCTGCTGAATAATCGGGGCTATATGGATTTCCATTTCAGGGATCTTCCTGACGGTCATGTGGTCGCCCACGGAATCCAGTGCAAGGCCGAGAACATCGAACCCGCAAGAGATATTGGCTATGGTGGCCGGACAAAAAACTGTGATTGCATCCATAGGCTTAAAAGTTTCCTATCCGGATGATGTCTGCGAAAATTCCGGAGGCCGTTACCTCAGCGCCGGCACCGGCGCCTTTAATGATCATGGGCTGGTTGGGATAGCGTTCCGTATAGAATAGCACGATGTTATCACTACCTTCCAGGTTATAGAAATCATGGCCCTTAGGGATCTGTTGCAGGCCCACCCGGGCTCTTCCTTCCGAAAATTCCGCCACGTATTTCAATTTACTTTCCTTCTTAACGGCCTCCCGGTACAATTCCTGAAAATGGGTTTCTTCTGCCTTCAGGGCTGCGAAGAATTCTTTATTCCCGTTTGTTTTAAGGCTCTCCTCCGATAGGAAGGATTCGTTTTCGATATCAGTTATATCAAGCTTATACCCGCTTTCCCTGGCCAGAATCAAAATTTTTCGCATAACATCTGTACCGCTGAGGTCTATTTTGGGATCAGGTTCGGTATATCCCTGCTCCTGCGCCCTTTTCACCACTTCGTAAAAGGTAGTCTGGTCGTTGAAGTTGTTCCAGACAAAGTTCAGGCTGCCCGAAAGTACTGCTTGTATTTTTAATATCTTATCACCCGAGGCTATCAGGTTCTTCAGGGTATCTATGATAGGAAGGCCGGCCCCGACATTCGTTTCAAAAAGGAAGGGCGCCCCGTATTCCCGTGAAAGGTCTTTTAGTTTCCTGTAATTGTCATAGTCTGACGAACAGGCAATCTTATTGCAGGTAACCACCGAAATGCTCTGGTTAAGGCAGCGTTCATAGGAGGCCGCAACTTCGTCGCTGGCTGTATTATCAACAAGAATGCTGTTGCGATAGTTAAATTCCTTTATACGGGCATAGAATTGTTCCATGTCTGCTTTTTCTCCCTGGGGCAGCAAGGACTCCCACTGGGCAAGGGCGATACCATTCTCATCGAAGATCATGTGGCTGGAATTGGAAATCCCGATGATACGCAGGTTCAGTTTCATATGTTCCTTAAGGTACTTTTTCTGCTGTCGCACCTGACGAAGGAATTTTGAACCCACATTCCCGACACCCATCACAAAGAGGTTCAATTGCTTGATATTTTCCTCAAAGAATTCCTCATGCAGGGTATTCAGGGCTTTTTTTACATCCTGGCTGTTGATAACGGCGGAGATGTTCCGTTCTGAAGCCCCCTGGGCAATTGCCCTGATATTTACATTATTCTTGCCAAGGGCACTGAACATTTTTCCGCTAAGCCCCTGGTGGCTTTTCATATTGTCGCCGACCAAGGCGATAATGGCAAGGTTTATCTCGGCAATTACAGGCTTGATCTTCCCCATAGAGATTTCGAACTCAAACGCCTCATTCACCACTTTTGCGGCAAAGGCGGCATCAGGGTCGGCAACCCCAACGCAAATAGAATGTTCCGAGGAAGCCTGAGTAATAAGCACCACACTTATCCCACAGGTTGAAAGCACTTCGAAAAACCGTTTGGAAATCCCTGGGATACCAATCATTCCCGGGCCCTCGAGGGAAAGCAGGGCAATATTCTCTACGTTACTTATCCCCCGTACGGTTTTTCCCTGTCCGTTTTCATTCCGGGTAATCAGGGTACCGGTAAGGTCGGGTTCGAAGGTATTCTTAATGCGGATAGGGATGCCTTTAGACAGTACCGGCTGAATGGTTGGCGGATACAACACCTTGGCGCCAAAATGCGAAAGCTCCATGGCCTCTTCATAGGATATGTGGGGGATGGCCATGGCCTGCTTAACAATTTTTGGATTGGCGGTGTACATGCCGCTTACATCTGTCCATATTTGCAATTCTTCTGCCCCGATGGCTGCTGCGATCACCGCGGCCGTATAATCGGATCCGCCGCGCCCCAGGGTTGTAGAGTTTCCGTTTTCCGAGGCTGCCACAAACCCGGGCAGTACCAGGATACTACATGATGTTTCTTCAAAGAATTTCCTGCAATTGGCATTCGTAAGTTCAAAATTCACGGCCGCCCTGCCGTATGCCTCGTTGGTTTTAATCAGTTCGCGGCTATCCTTAAAGCAGGCATCCAGTTTTTCGGAAATAAAATACGCGCTGATAATATAGGAAGAAAACAACTCACCAAAGCTTACAATTTTGTCAGACAGTTTGGCGGTGATTTCCCCGATTAGGTACGCGCCTTCAGCAAGGGTTTCCAGAACATTGAGATCACTTTTCACCTTGCTCAGGGCAGCACTCTGTACGCCCACCGGAAGCAGTTCGCGTATTGTTTGCAGGTGCCTGTTCTCTATTTCCTGCAATAATTTTTTGTATCCGGCATCCTGCTGTGAAGCCATTGACGCCATCTGCAGCAATAAATCCGTAATCCCGCCCATTGCAGAAACCACCACCACGATTTTATTTGCCTCCATCCCGGCCACTATAGACAGGACAAGTTTAATATTATGTGAGTTGGCCACTGAAGTGCCGCCAAACTTTAATACTTTCATAAGGATAACAGGTTAATTTAAAAATAGGTTGTAATAAACAGATACGGGAAGAGAAATAATACGATTACCCCAAAGGGGTAGTGGTCCTGGCAGACGTATTGCAACGGGCCGGCGAATGGGAAGAATACTTTGGTGTTTCTGTAATCGGTTGCATCAGATGTTCTGTAACTGCCCAAAAGTAGTATTTTTGAGTACCTTATCAAACTCTTCCTGTTATTTTTATGGACTAGGCATCATTTTACAACAATTTTTAGGGAATGAAGATATTTAATGCGAAACAGATCTACGCAGCTGACAGATCGACAATTGAGCAACAGCAGATCAGCAGCGACGCATTGATGGAACGTGCCTCCCTGCAACTTTTCCACTGGATACAGGGGTGGCTGAACGGTGGCCGGCCAGGCTTCATGTTGTTTTGCGGGACTGGCAACAACGGTGGCGACGGGCTGGCCCTGGCAAGGCACCTGAATGAACATGGATATGCGGTGCAGGTGATTGTTGTGAATTACAGTGACAAGCGTTCGGAGGATTTCCTGATAAACCTCGACCGATTAAAATCGGGGAAAATCTGGCCGGAATTTATTAATAAGGATTCCGATCTCCCGGATATTAACAGGGAAGACATCCTGGTAGACGCCATCTTCGGGATAGGCCTAAACCGCCCCCCCGCAGCCTGGATAGGTAGGCTTTTCGAAAAAATGAATGCCTCCGGGGCATACACTATATCTGTTGACGTGCCTTCCGGCCTCCATACCGACCAGGATACAAGTCATGGGCAGGTAGTCCGTGCTAAAGTGGTGTTGAGTTTTCAGCTGCCCAAATTGATCTTCTTCCTTCCGGAGACTGGTATTTTTGCAGAGAAGTTTGAGATACTGGACATTGGACTGGACCAGGATTGCCTGGCCCAAACGGAAACCGATTATGAACTTATACAAAAAGAGGAATGCCGGAATTTATATCGCCCAAGGAATAAGTTCTCGCATAAGGGAACATTTGGGCATTCGCTTATCATTGGGGGCAGCTATGGGAAAACCGGTGCCGTGCAATTAAGTGCCCGTGCCTGTTTATACAGCGGGAGCGGACTGGTCTCCGCCTACCTGCCACGCTGTGGTTACCAGCCACTTCAAACAGCTCTCCCGGAAGTCATGCTGCTTACAGATCCCGATGAGAAGCGCATTACCAGGCTAGATATCACCTTAACAGCCGATGTTGTTGGAATAGGGCCCGGCCTTGGGACAGACGAGCTGACGGCTGAAGCGTTTTCCGGTTTTTTGAATACTTTCACGGGAGCGCTGGTAGTGGATGCTGACGCCCTGAACATTCTGGCAGCCCGCAGGGAGTTACTTGAAAAGCTTCCGGCCAGAGCGGTACTAACCCCGCATCCTGGCGAATTAAAAAGACTTATCGGGCCATGGGCGGGCGATTTCGATAAACTGAAGAAAGCACACGAATTTTCACGGAAATACGATTGTATCCTTGTGATCAAGGGAGCTCATACAATTACCCTGTATGAAGGGAAAGGTTATGTAAACAGCAGCGGGAACCCCGGAATGGCAACTGCCGGAAGCGGTGATGTGCTTACAGGGGTGATTACCGGGTTAATCGCTCAGGGGTATGCACCACTTCAGGCAGCAGTTTTTGGCACTTACCTGCACGGCAGGGCAGGTGATCTGGCAGCACTGACGTATGGCTATGAATCTCTGGTTGCGGGAGGAATTATAGCTTTCCTGGCCCGGGCCTTTACAGATTTGTTTGGTGATGGCAGGGTGGGAATCCCGGCCGGAAGTGAATGGAGCCCCTGATGGCCGATGATGACTTCCCTTCTCAGAACGAAGAGCCTTAAGGGCACTCCGGCATTAAAGAACAACAATAGCGCAACAGGGCTTTATTATATCTTAGACTATTTTCCCCTTACGCGCTTTTTAACCCATTGCAGGGCATTGTTGTAGTCTATGAAAAACTCCATGGGTTTTTTGTAAAACAATTTCTCAATTTTGAAATTGTGCATATCCATCTGCTTAACCGACACAACAGCAAACGCCTTGAGGTTTTTAAGTTCACGTAAGTACCCGTAAATCGTGGGGTCTATCGCGTAGGAGTTCTTTCTCAGGCTTATATAGCCAAAATTACTTTCCCTGAAGTGGATTTCCGAAATTCCAATGATCTGGTAGGCCCTTTCCAGGGTAAGGGTGGCACCCTCGTCAAAAATGGCTACCATGTAATCATCAAAAACCTGGATTTTGCCAATGTCAAGTTGGTATTCCCTGACAATGACTGTTTTTTTAGTCGGTCTGACTCTCATTCTCGAATTAATTATAGTGTCTGCCACGAATGTAGTCGGAGGGGGATGCTTAAGGAAAAATACTAGATTAAAAGCTTAAATATCGTTTATATGGTTATCCGGGTGGCAAAGGCCCGTTTATTCCTGTAACCGCACAAGCTGTGGAATAAAAAAAAGGGAACCCGGTTCAGGGTTCCCCTTATTGCTAAATTATAATGAACTTTTAAGCTTTTGACGATTTTGTTTCCTTGTTGATTTCAATGGAAAGGCTGTCTTGCTTTTCATCAAAATCCATAAAAATAGTATCGCCCTCCTGCAGTTTGGAATTTACAATTTCCTGGGCAAGGGTATCTTCAATGTATTTCTGGATGGCGCGCTTAAGCGGGCGGGCCCCGTACTCTTTGTCAAAACCTTTGTCTGCGATATAATCCTTGGCCTTGTCTGTAAGTTTCAGCTCGTATCCTATATCCCTGATCCTGGCAAAAAGCTTGTTCAGTTCTATATCTATGATCAGGTGGATATGATCCCTGTCTAGCGGGTTAAACACCACCACGTCGTCTATCCTGTTAAGAAATTCAGGAGCGAATGCCTTTTTAAGGGCGTTCTCTATAACGGTTTTGTGATGGGTGTCTTCCTGGGATTTCTTGGCGGATGTGCCAAATCCAACGCCCTGTCCGAAATCTTTAAGCTGTCTTGCCCCGATATTGGAGGTCATGATGATGATAGTGTTCCTGAAATCGATCCTCCTGCCCAGGCTGTCTGTAAGGAAACCGTCATCAAGTACCTGAAGCAGCATATTGAAAACATCCGGGTGGGCTTTCTCGACCTCGTCCAGCAGGATGACGGAGTAGGGTTTGCGTCTTACTTTTTCGGTAAGTTGCCCTCCTTCTTCATAACCCACATACCCGGGAGGTGCGCCTACCAGTCGGGAGATGGCGAATTTTTCCATGTATTCGCTCATATCGATTCGGATAAGGGCGTCTTCAGAATCAAACAATTCCTTAGCGAGGACTTTTGCCAACTGGGTTTTTCCTACCCCGGTCTGCCCGAGGAATATAAAGGAGCCGATAGGTTTGTTAGGGTCCTTCAGGCCGGCGCGGTTACGCTGTATGGCCTTGGCTACCTTGGAAACCGCTTCATCCTGTCCTATTACATTGCCTTTTATAAGGGCAGGCAATTCGGCCAGTTTATTGCTTTCGGTCTGTGCGATTTTATTCACGGGGATACCGCTCATCATGGAGACCACGTCTGCCACATTGTCTTCGGAGACCGTTTCGCGGTGGAGTTTGCTGTCTTCTTCCCATTTTTCCTGGGCTACAGCCAGCTCTTTCTCCAGTCTTTTTTCATCGTCCCTGAGTTTGGCCGCTTCCTCGTAGCGCTGTTTTTTGACCACGCTGTTTTTGAGTTCGCGCACGTCATCCAGTTGTTTTTCAAGTTCCAGGATCTGCTTGGGAACATCCATGTTCACAATATGTACCCTGGAGCCGGATTCGTCCAAGGCATCAATGGCCTTGTCCGGAAGGAAACGGTCTGTCATATAGCGGTTGGTGAGTTTCACGCAAGCAATTATGGCTTCATCCGTATAGTTGACGTTATGGTGTTCTTCGTATTTGCTTTTAATATTTTTAAGGATCTCTATGGTTTCCTCCACTGTGGTGGGTTCTACCATGACCTTCTGGAAGCGGCGTTCCAGGGCTCCGTCTTTTTCGATATACTGGCGGTATTCATCAAGGGTGGTGGCACCTATGCACTGTATCTCCCCCCGTGCCAGGGCCGGCTTAAACATATTGGAGGCGTCAAGACTTCCTGTCGCTCCTCCTGCCCCGACAATGGTATGGATCTCATCTATGAAAAGGATCACGTCATTGTTCTTTTCAAGCTCGTTCATCACTGCCTTCATACGTTCCTCAAACTGCCCCCTGTATTTGGTCCCGGCCACCAGGGAGGCAAGGTCAAGGGTTACAACCCGTTTGTTGTACAGGATGCGGGAAACTTTTTTGTTTATGATACGCAGGGCAAGACCTTCCGCAATAGCGCTTTTACCAACTCCGGGCTCCCCTATGAGTAGGGGGTTGTTCTTTTTTCTGCGGCTCAGGATTTGCGAAACCCTTTCAATTTCCTTTTCCCTGCCAACAACTGGATCCAGTTTGTTTTCCTCTGCGAGGCGGGTGAGGTCCCTTCCGAAATTATCGAGTACGGGGGTTTTGGATTTTTTAGCTCCCTTCTGTGAACCGGAAGAGCCGAAAGCACTCTCCTTGCCTTCCGCCGGATCATCGGAATCACTCGGGAAAGACTCCGATGTGGGAGATTCCAGATAATCGTCATCGCTTGTTATCATAGATTTGAACTGATCCTTAACCCCGTCATAGTCTACTTTCAGTTTATGAAGTAGCTTGGTTGTGGGATCATTCTCATTTCTCAATATGCACAGTAAAAGATGCGCGGTATTGATGGAAGAACTCTGAAATAATTTAGCCTCCAGGAAGGTGGTTTTCAGGGCCCGTTCTGCCTGTCTTGTCAGGTGCAGGTTCTTTTTATCTTTCTGCGTATTACCGCTGTTCGGATTAGCTGGACTCAGAATCTCCACCTTGCGCCTTAAATGGTCAAGGTCTACGTCTAAAGCATCCAGGATGCTTATGGCTTTCCCGTTGCCATCGCGCAGCAGGCCAAGCATCAGGTGCTCGGTACCGATAAAATCGTGACCGAGCCTGAGAGCTTCTTCCTTGCTGTAGGCGATTACATCTTTTACTCTTGGTGAAAAGTTATCGTCCATATGTTGTCCTTAT